>JBNMOX010000169.1:0-4741 GCA_051275835.1 Patiriisocius sp. | reverse complement strand
TGTTTCTCAAAAAAACAACCTTTCGAAAATGATAATAACCGAATTGAAATCGATATTCCCAGAGGTACCTATTATATCTATTAATATAAGAGATTTTGAAAAAGCAACCTATTGCAATAAATCTATGGTGTGATAAAGTAGTTTAAGAAAATAATGAGTCTATTTTTCTATTAAACAAATTTTCTACTACGCACCCGAAGATTTTTAATACTATTACCTTTTTCTGATCAGCTTATTACTATCCAAAAAATAAGTCATTTTTAAAGACACTGTTTGACTATTATCTGCATGTATTACATCACTTAAGTTTTCAAAATAGCTTGAACGCGTATTGCTGTCAATAGCATTGGCACCCAACTTATATCCTACACTTATTTCGCTTGCTGGAGCAAATTGCCAGTGTGCAATGAAATCTATATTACATTGATTAAAATTGTCATTAAATTCAGAGACATCTATGTCTAGGGTGTTCGTGGCCAATTCTCCATTTTCTTGTAAACTATATTGATTGTCATATTGTACCTGAATCCAGTAATGACGTAATCTCAAATTCATACTTATTTTTGAATTTATAGTATAGTTTATTTGAAATCTATTCACCAATTGGTTAATGTCTCTTTGTCCAAAAATAATAGTATCTTCTTCCTGCATTAAAAAACCAACATTACCTTGTTTGTTTTCATACGATTGAGAAAAATTTGCAAACAAGTGCTGCCCAATACGCGCTCTTATCCCATAACCCGCTATAAACTCTGTGTCAAAAATAGATGAATTTAAATAGCTTACCAATACCATATACCCTGCAACAGATAGGTTTTTGTTTCTATTGGTTTGGTATTCTAGAAAGGTTTCTGTGTATGCAGGTTTATTAAATGCTTGATCTGGTACTCTGGCTTCATAGAAGTTTTTCCCTTTCTCTATATAGGTTGCTTCAGCAAAGTAAGAGTGATTATTTTTCCTGAAAGTTCCGTTAGTTCCCGCCTTGTAATAGGCTAGTTCTTTCTCCAAAAGACTATAGTAAAACCGTCTTTGCGTGTCTATGAAATAGCTATACCTGGATAGTTTGTTTTTTGGGTTGTTTTCTGTAAAGCGTATATCTGCTCTAAAGCTGAGTTGGTTATTTCTATATAGAAATCCAAAATCGTTTGGATTGTATGTTTCATCTCTAAGACTGCTTGAAATTCCACCTGTCCATTTGCCGCTTACTTTACCTAAATAACCAAAATATTCATGACCTATTTGATTTTCTTGTTCTGAAATACTACTGAAATATGCCTGGGAGACCGCTTTTTTAAATCGAAAAGAATACGTCCTGTTTTTGGTGTAAAAGGTTCCCAGTAAAGCCGAAAGATTTGCATCATAATCATGCCCACTTCTAAGCACCGAATTATTGATGAATGTAATAGAGGAGTTATTTTTCAACGCTTGATCTAAAACCAAGGAGTTATAATTTGTCAATGGATTTGTTTGCTCGTTTCTTAGCTCATTGGTTTCTGTATTTACAATTTCGGCTTCAGCTTTTGCGGTAAGACCATTGAGCACTCCTATAGAAAGTCCGTTGGAGTTTTTTCCAGTAAACTTGATTAAATTCAAAATATTGGCGGTTACAGGATTGCTTATGATCTCCTCATTTTTGTTGGTTACTATATGGTCTTTATTAATGGGTGTTCCTCCAATACGGCGGGTGTATAGGTAGTTTCCCTTGTCGAAAATTTCGGTACCTTCTACAAAAAACTGTCTGTTTTCATCAAACTTTATTTCAAATGGAGAGAGGTTAAAAATCTGGTCATCGCTTTGCGCCTGACTAAAATCTGGAATCAAAGAGATATCTAGTGTGTAGGCATTATTGTGTACATATTTTACATCCAAGCCACCATTAATAGAGGTGTTTGTTTCGCCCGCTGGACTTTTTTCATATACAGCAGAAACAAAAGGGAAAAAGGAAAGATTTAGCGGAGGGTTTATAGGGGGTAGTCCCGAGAGTTTTCCAAATTGATTGAGGTATCCATCTACCTCGGGTTTGATCGGATTCCAGAAGGATTCTTCGTTGAGTTTACTTGAAAAACGTTGAAAGTTAATTCTAAAATTACTAAGATCTTCTTTTGGAAACCGAATGCTATTAAAGGGTATTCGTATTTCTACAACCCAACTATTTTCTAATACAGTAACTGCGCTTTGCCAAACCACATTAAAATTCCCATAACCATTTGTAGCACTTAATTTCTCATCACTTTGCACTCCAGCAGCGGTTACAGAAAAATCATAGCCTTCACGAGCTTCTCCAAAAGGATCTATTTGTAGTCCAAAAAAATCTGATGTACCTAAGTCGTCACGCGCGGTAAGTTGGCGGTTTATTTCAGATGAGTTTTCCACATAAAAAACAGCAGCAACATACAAGTAGCTTTGATCATACAATACTGCTACACTTGATTTTCGAAGTGAAGGTGCTCCGTTTTCTGGACTTATTTGTGTGAAATTACCTGGTTGTAGATGTTGTTTCCAATCTACTTCAGTAATGTATCCATCTATTTTAATACTTTCAGAAGTGGCATGCGACGCAATGTTTTTTTGTGCTAACATGTTGAAACTAAATAAAAAAAGGAATGCATGTAGGAGACCGTAAAGAAGTGTATTTGTTTTCATGATATGGTTTAGTATGTTGGCGCAAAGATGTGTTAGTCAAACCATGAATTGGGTTAAGGGTTAGGTTAAGCCTTGGTTAATGTGGGCTTTAGTAGTGTAGATATTGTATTAACATTGTAGCGCTATGTTACTGTTTTCAAAACATTCGAGCGGTTTTAAGGTTAACGTTGGGTTAACGGTGTACTTTTTTTAGGAAAAAAACACGGGTCATGCCTACTTTTGGGGTGTTCCTTTTTGATAACGGACGTATCTTGGGCTTACAAACTAAAAAATCAAAACTGTTGAAAAACAAAACCACATTATTAATTATCGCTGCCATTATTGCGGTGCTAGGTTTATCTGCAATACAAGGATATCTTATTAGTAATGCCTATGAGTTAGAAAAGGATGTATTCATTAAAGAGACCAATGATGCCATGTCTGATATTCATAATAGAAATGAGATTGAATCACTTTTTTCAGATATGAGTGAAGAACTGGAGTATTTGATTACAGATTATAAAAATAAGCGCATTCCTAAAAGCGAAATTTTAATACACTTGACTACAGTAATAGATAGTTTAAATGTCCTGCATCAAGTACAATATCAAGACGAAATAGAAAAAATTGATTTAGACTATGAGGTTCAGTATAAGTCAAATATTACAAGCATTGTTGCTTATGAAGCTAAGAAAGTTGATACTATTTTACCTTCTCCAGTGATGAAAAATTTGTTTTTGTTTGGCGAAGATTTTAAAGAAGACAGTGCTGTAGTCATCGGAAATTCACGCCTTTTCGATGAACACAGTTATGTATTACAAACCAATGAGGCAATTGTTACCAAGGCCTTTGATTATGAGGTGAGAACGGAACGTTTAATTTTAATAGAGGATTATAAAGCTATTGTTTTTGGCAGAATGACATTATTATTAATAGCATCAAGCTTGATTTTCTTTATTGTTGTTGGTTTGTTTTATTACTCTATAAAAAACCTAATAACCCAAAAGAAGACAAGTGAAATTCAAACAGATTTCATTAATAACATTACCCACGAATTAAAGACGCCTTTGGCAACCCTAAGCATTGCAACCAAGAGTTTGAAAAACGATGCAGTAAAAAAAAATCCGACAGCTTTTGAGAACACTTTAAATATTGTGACACGCCAAAGTACACGCTTGCAAAAACTGGTAGATCAAGTGATGAATAATAGCTTGTCTTCTGAAGCTATCGTTTTAAATCGAGAACATACTATTGATAATAAATACTTTGAAGAATTAATTGAAGATTTTAAGTTGTCAACCCAACGAAGTGATTTGGTGATAGAGAATTTGGTTTTTCCTGAAGAGGTCATGTTAAGGATTGATAAATTTCATTTTAATACAGCGCTCCTAAATATTTTAGAAAATGCAGTAAAATATGGAAAAGAGCAGACAAAGATTACCATAAAAACTGAATTAAGAAATGGTAATTATCACATTATAATCACAGATAATGGAATAGGTGTTTCTGAAAAAAATAAACAACACGTATTTGATAAATTTTTCAGGGTACCAGATGGAGATGTACATAATGTAAAAGGCTTAGGACTTGGACTATATTATACTTCCCAGATTATTAAAGCACATCAAGGAACTATTGGTGTAGAAAGTGAATTAAATAAAGGAACCACATTTAACCTTAAAATACCTGTGAACTAATGGAAAAACAACGCGTTTTATTAGCAGAGGATGATTTTGATTTTGGAAGTATTTTAAAACAATACCTAGAGATTCATAATTTTGAGGTACGCTGGGCCCATGATGGTCAAGAAGCCCTTGAAATATTTAAGGAACATACTTCCATATTTGATATATGTGTTTTTGATGTGATGATGCCCAAAATGGACGGATTTATGCTGGCAGAGAAAGTTCTATCCATAGATTCAGAGATTCCTTTTATTTTTTTGACAGCCAAGAAGATGAAAGATGATAGGGTTAAAGGGTTGAGATTAGGCGCCGATGATTATATCATCAAACCTTTTGAAGCAGATATTTTAGTCTTACGATTACAAAATATCTTAAAGCGAGTACAACGCGTTCAAGTTTCAGTAAAAAAAGCGACTAGTTTTGCAATAGGAGCC
>JBNMOX010000168.1:0-4770 GCA_051275835.1 Patiriisocius sp. | reverse complement strand
CAGGCCAATACCACCACCAATACTTACATTGTCCCAGAAATTCGGGCCATTATCATTTTCTTGCGCTTGAATCCAAGAAAAAGAGCATGAGAGGAGTAGCAATACCATGCAAAAATTTGACCGTAGGTTTTGAAGTGTTATCATTAGGAATAATTTATCATTATATCTAAAGTAAATATACGGATTCCAAAGATGAAGTTTCGAGATTTGTTGTATTTTTGCCTAGTTTTTAAACTTCGCAGCATTCCAAATATGGATAAATATTCTTTTCTAAATGCTATTCACCCCGAGCAAATTTCGGAACTATATACTACGTACTTAAAATACCCAGATAGCGTCGAACCTAGCTGGCGTGCCTTTTTTCAAGGTTTTGATTTTGGTATAGAAAGTGGTTCTGTAGCAGAAGGCCTTGGTATTACTGGTGCAGATACTGTTCCAGAAAATGTATTAAATGAGTTTAAGGTTATTAAACTTATTGATGGGTATAGAACACGTGGTCACTTGTTTACTAAAACAAATCCAGTGCGTGCTCGTAGAAAATACGAACCTTCTTTGGCCTTAGAGAATTTTGCATTACAGCAGGCAGATCTACAAACAGAATTTGAAGCTGGCTCTATCCTAGGATTGGGTAAAACTACCCTAGCGGAAATAGTAAATCATTTAGAAGCTATTTATTGCGATTCTATTGGAGTAGAGTATATGTATATACGGAATCCAGAAGAAATTAAATGGATTCAGAAATGGCTCAATAAAAACGATAATCACGGTACTTATTCTGCCAAGGATAAGAAACACATTCTTAAAAAATTAAATCAAACACTCTCTTTTGAGACCTTTTTGCATTCTAAGTATGTAGGTCAAAAACGTTTTTCTGTAGAAGGTGTTGATGCACTTATTCCTGGTCTAGATGCTTTGTTAGAAAAGGGTGCAGAAAAAGGTGTTGGACAATTTGTAGTAGGAATGGCGCATAGAGGTCGTCTCAATGTGCTTACCAATATTTTCGGGAAATCTCCTGAGAAAATATTTAGTGAGTTTGATAGTAAAGAATATGATGAAGCAGAACTATTTGATGGGGATGTAAAATACCACATGGGTTGGACTAGTTTTAGAGAAACAGGTGGGGGTAAAAAAGTACGTATGGACTTGGCACCAAATCCATCTCACCTTGAAACTGTAAACGCAGTAGTAGGGGGTATTACTAGAGCCAAAATAGATACTAAGCTTGATGGAGATGCTACAAAAATATTGCCAATTCTTATTCATGGTGATGCAGCTATTGCTGGACAAGGTGTTGTGTATGAGTTTATACAAATGGCGCAACTTGAAGGATATAAAACAGGTGGAACCATACATATAGTAGCCAACAATCAAGTTGGATTTACAACCAATTATTTAGACGCACGTTCTTCTATATATTGTACAGATGTTGGTAAAGTAACATTGTCTCCTGTACTTCATGTAAATGCAGATGATGTTGAAGCAGTTTGTCATGCATTTAGTTTTGCACTAGATTTTAGAATGCAATTTGGGCGTGATGTATTTATAGACATATTAGGCTATAGAAAATACGGGCATAATGAAGGAGATGAACCTCGTTTCACACAGCCCAAACTATATAAAGCAATCGCTAAGCATAAAAACCCTAGAGATATTTATGCAGAAAAATTAATTTCTGAAGGCGTTATAGAAGCTGGGTATGTAAAACAATTGGAACTAGAATATAAAGCAGATCTTGAAAACGATCTTGAGGCTTCTAGAAAAATTGATAAAACGGTTATTACTGAAATATTAGCAGATGACTGGAAAGGGTATGAATTAGGAAAGAGAGAGGATATACTTGCTAAAACAGATACACGCTTTCCTTTAAACAAGTTAGACGTATTGGCTGATGGTATTACAAAATTACCAACAGATAAAAAATTTATGCGTAAGATAGAACGCATTATTGCAGATAGAAATAAGCAATATACCGAGATCAATAAACTAGATTGGGCAATGGGCGAATTATTAGCCTATGCTACCTTGATGGAAGAAGGATTTGATGTTCGTATGTCGGGGCAAGATGTAGAGCGCGGTACTTTTTCTCATAGACATGCTGTTATAAAAACAGAAGATGATGCAGAAGAAGTAAACCTGCATAATAACCTTGGAGTGACGGGTAAGATGCGTATATATAACTCACTACTATCTGAATATGCAGTAGTTGGTTTTGATTATGGATATGCTATGGCAACCCCCAAGACTTTGACTATTTGGGAAGCGCAGTTTGGAGATTTTTCAAATGGAGCTCAAATTATGTTAGACCAATATATCTCTGCCGCAGAGAGTAAATGGAAAACCCAAAACGGTTTAGTAATGTTATTACCGCACGGCTATGAAGCACAAGGGTCTGAGCACTCAAGTGCACGTATGGAGCGTTATTTACAGTTATGTTCTCGTGATAATATGATCATGGCAGATGTGACAACACCCGCAAATTTCTTTCACTTGTTGCGTAGACAAATGAAATGGAACTTTAGAAAACCCTTGGTTGTTTTTACTCCAAAGAGTTTGTTGCGTCATCCACTAGTAGTATCTACTAAAGAAGAATTAGCTTCTGGAAGTTTCCAAGAAGTGATTGATGATGCACAGGTTGATAAAAAGAAAGTAACTTCGGTCGTATTCTGTACTGGTAAATTTTACTATGATCTATTAGACCGTAGAAAGAAGAATGACAGAAATGATGTGGCCCTAGTGCGTATTGAGCAATTATTTCCATTACCAACAGCGCAATTAGATGCTGTAATTGCACAATATCCTAATGCAAAAGAATATGTTTGGGCGCAAGAAGAGCCAAAAAACATGGGAGCCTGGGGATTCATGTTAATGAATTTTGAAAGTGTAAAATTACGTGTAGCGTCAAGAAGAGTGTATAGCTCCCCTGCCGCAGGAAGTAGTACACGATCTAAAGCAAGGCATCAAGAAGTAATTGATAGTGTTTTTGAAACACCCAAAAAATAATATGTTCTTCGGAAATGTTCTATTCCTGAATTTTTCTGAAAGTTGAATATATAAAATATTAGAATTAAGTATTAAAATTTCGGTGTGAGCCGAAACTATAAGAATCATACTATGTTAGAAATGAAAGTTCCTTCACCGGGAGAATCTATTACCGAAGTAGAAATAGCAGAATGGCTAGTTCAAGATGGTGATTATGTAGAGAAAGATCAAGCAATTGCTGAAGTAGATAGCGATAAAGCTACCTTAGAGCTTCCAGCAGAAGCAAGCGGAATCATTACCTTAAAGGCAGAAGAAGGAGACGCTGTAGCCGTAGGCGCTGTAGTGTGCTTGATTGATACAGATGCTGCTAAGCCAGCAGGAACTGAAGCCAAAGCAGATGCGCCAGTCGCAAAAGTAGAAGCGCCTAAAGCAGCTCCTGTTGTAAAAGCCGAACCGGTTAAAGCATCTTATGCTACCGGGACTCCTTCTCCAGCTGCAAAAAAGATTTTGGACGAAAAAGAAATTGCTAGCACTTCTGTGACAGGTTCAGGAAGAGATGGACGTATTACAAAGAATGATGCAGAAAATGCAATGCCTTCTATGGGTTCTGCAGGAAACAGTGCGCGTGGTTCAAGTAGAACAAAACTTTCTATGTTACGTAGAAAAGTAGCAGAACGTTTGGTAGAAGCCAAAAATACAACCGCCATGTTAACGACCTTTAATGAGGTTGATATGGGCCCTATTTTTGCGCTTCGTACAGCATATAAAGAGACTTTTAAAGCGAAGCATGGTGTAGGTCTAGGATTTATGTCATTCTTTACGCTAGCGATCGTTCGCGCATTAGAATTATACCCTTCTGTAAATAGCATGATTGATGGTAAAGAAATGCTAACCTTTGATTATAAAGATATTTCTATTGCAGTATCTGGACCTAAGGGTTTAATGGTACCTGTAATTCGTAATGCAGAAAACCTTAGTTTTAGAGGCGTTGAAGCGGAAGTGAAAAGACTAGCAATTCGTGCACGTGATGGACAAATTACAGTAGATGAGATGACCGGAGGAACCTTTACTATTTCAAATGGAGGTGTTTTTGGAAGTATGTTATCAACCCCTATTATTAATCCTCCACAATCTGGAATTCTAGGAATGCATAATATTGTAGAACGCCCAGTGGTGAAAAATGGGGAGATTGTAATTGCTCCTATTATGTTTGTAGCTATGAGTTATGATCACCGTATTATTGATGGGAAAGAATCTGTAGGTTTCTTGGTAGCTGTTAAAGAAGCACTAGAAAACCCAACAGAATTGTTAATGCATAATGATGTTGAAAAAGCATTAGAGCTTTAATCTCTTATTAATTTACTTTTTTGCTTTTGAGCAAAATATTTTGAGGTTCAAAAAAGATCCTATCTTGGGAAAGATATCGTTGGGTCTTTTCAACCTACGGTTTATATGCTTATTTGTTGATTGGGTTTTTAGCAACGATGACCACATTCCAGCACAAAGGTTTAAGAAACGGGAAGATTTTTAAAATAAAATTATCGAAACGAGCCAGTGGTTTATAAAGCCAAGCCCATTTATCTCCATCTTCTACTACTGCTTTCCAAAACCTGATCTTATTTGGATTTTTACGTTGCACTAAGTACATAAGAATAAAAATGATTAAGGTTGTAAACCAGAAATATTTTGTTTCTACATTTTGAAAATTCTTTCTAAAAAGTTGCAGGTCTTTATTCTTTAAAGGATGTTCATCTTCCGTTCTTACCTCCATTGCCATACTTCTATAGATAT
>JBNMOX010000167.1:0-4791 GCA_051275835.1 Patiriisocius sp. | reverse complement strand
CTTGCCAAATGACTTTACTGAGCGTTGTACATTTTTAATTAAACACAGACCGTGCCAAAAACCACATTAACTCTGTATGTATTGGTTTCATTGACTTCATAAATACTAACACATAATTTTTATTCTTTTTTAGTCTCAACTTGCAGGAGGATTGTATATACAGTTAGATGCGGTATTTCAGAAAAATAAAACCCGCCAATATCACTGTGTGATAAAGACGGGTCTTAAAAACTAACCAACCAAAAACGTATGTATGTTTTAATATTTTCTTCTCTTCTTGCAGAGCGATCATCATCTTCTTTTTTGTTATTGTGATGATGGTTCTAGTAATCTTCAATAACTAATTATCAATCATCGTGCCAAAATGTATTGCAGCAATTAATAAATGAGAAGGTGTCTCTCATGACTACGAAAAAATTATTCCAAAGAAACAGATTAGCTATTTTTTTGGATTGTAAGTAGCCAAGGTACATACCGAAAATGTAGGATATTAGTTGTTAGGTATTTAAACTTAAAGTTTGTCTTTTAAATACTGAGCGGTATATGATTTTTTATTTTTAACAATCTTTTCAGGAGTTCCTTGCACTATAACTTGACCACCTTTGCTACCACCATCTTGACCTAAATCAATGATATAGTCTGCGCATTTTATTAGGTCTAAGTTGTGTTCAACGACGATAAGTGTATGACCTTTGTCTAATAAGGCATAGAAGGATGCTAATAGTTTTTTAATATCATGAAAGTGTAAACCAGTAGTAGGTTCATCAAATATAAAAAGCGTTTTATCCTTAGTGATTCCTTTTACTAAGAAAGAAGCCAATTTTATACGTTGCGCTTCTCCGCCCGAAAGTGTAGAAGAACTTTGTCCTAATTGGACATAGCCTAAACCAACGTCTTGTAAGGGTTGTAGTTTGGTTATTATTCTTTTTTGCTCTTGGCTTTTAAAGAAAAAGATAGCATCATCTACTGTAAGACTTAGGATGTCATCAATATTTTTATCGTCTACTTTTACTTCTAGAACTTCCTTTTTAAAACGTTTACCATTACAAACATCACATTCTAAATGTACATCTGCCATGAACTGCATTTCAATAGTAACTTCACCTTCGCCTTTACAGGTTTCACAGCGACCCCCATCAACATTGAAACTAAAGTGTTTGGTCTTATATCCTCGAATTTCACTTAACTTTTGTTTTGCAAAGAGACTGCGTATGTCGTCATAGGCTTTAATATAGGTAACGGGGTTTGATCTACTGGAACGTCCAATAGGGTTTTGATCTATAAACTCCACATTTTTAATGTTCGAGAAATCTCCTTCTAGACTTGAAAACTGTCCAGGTTTATCTCCGAAGCCTCCAATTTCTCTTTGCAGGGCTGGATAGAGTATCTTCTTCACTAGGGTGCTTTTTCCACTTCCGGATACTCCAGTTACTGCAGTAAATACACCAACGGGAAATGTGGCGTTTATATTTTTTAAATTATGCTGTTTAGCACCTTTTATTTCAATAGCATTAGAAAAAGTTCGTCGTTTTTTAGGGACTTCTATTTGCAGGGTTTCATTTAAATAGCCTGCGGTAAGTGAATCCTGTTTTAATATTTCAGCATAGGTTCCTACAGCCACAACTTCACCACCAAAAGTACCAGCTTCTGGGCCAATATCTATGATGTTATCTGCTGCCTTCATAATATCTTCATCGTGTTCTACTACAATCACGGTATTGCCTAAATCACGTAATGATTTCAGTACTTTGATGAGGCGCTCTGTATCTTTTGGGTGTAAGCCAATGCTTGGCTCATCTAGTATATACATAGAGCCTACAAGGCTACTTCCAAGTGAGGTTGCTAAGTTAATACGTTGTGATTCTCCCCCAGAAAGCGAATTACTTTTTCTATTAAGTGTTAAGTATGATAAGCCAACATCTATTAAAAATGAAAGTCTGTTATTAATTTCTAATAGCAAACGATTTGCAATAATAGCATCATGTTTATTTAGGCTAAGATTTTTGAAAAAAGCAGCAAGATCCTCTAAGGGTAGTGCAACTAATTCCTGAATTGCAGTGTTTCCAACTTTAACATAAGAAACTTCGGGTCTTAATCTTCTCCCTTTGCAGGTGCTACACGTTGTTTTACCTCTATAACGAGATAACATGACTCTATTTTGTATTTTATAACTCTTACTTTCTAAGTATTTAAAAAAGCTATGAAGCCCTTCAAAATGTTCATTACCATCCCAAATCAATTGTTGTTGTACTTCGGTAAGTTCAAACCAAGGCTTATGAATTGGAAAATCAAATGTGTAGGCGCTATTTACTAATTGATCTCTATACCATCCCATGCTATCTCCACGCCAAGGAAAAATTGCATTTTCATAAATAGACAAAGCAGTATTAGGGATTACTAAATCTTTATCAATACCTATAACATCTCCATATCCTTCACAGGTTGGGCAGGCTCCAAATGGGTTGTTGAAACTAAATAAATGGACATTAGGCTCTGTAAAGGTCATACCATCGCGTTCAAAGCGATTGTTAAATTCTGAAATAGTATGGTTGTCAAGCTGTTCTATGAATAAAGTACCTTTTCCTTCATAAAAAGCCATTTGCACTGCATCTGCCAAACGATTGTAAAAATCTTCATCCTCCTTGGTAATGACACGATCTACTACCAATTGCATGTTTTTAGGCAGAGAATTTCCTTTTAATTCATCAATACGAACCACAGAGTCATCGAACTTTACTCTTGCAAAACCTTGTTGTGCTAATGCTTTGATTTTATTTTCAAGGGTTCGTCCTTCCTCTAATACAATAGGGGATAGGAGTAGGAGTTTTGTTCCTTTAGGAAATGTTTTTATGTGTTTTATAACATCAGTAACGGTATCTTTTTTCACTTCTTTACCCGTTACAGGAGAATATGTTTTTCCAATACGAGTAAACAGTAGTTTTAAATAATCATAAATTTCTGTAGATGTACCTACTGTAGACCTTGGGTTTGTTGCATTTACTTTCTGCTCAATAGCAATGGCAGGAGCAATTCCTTTAATACTATCTACTTTAGGTTTGTTGAGTCTACCTAAAAACTGTCTTGCATAACTAGAGAGACTTTCTACATATCTTCTTTGTCCTTCTGCATACAATGTATCAAAGGCCAAACTAGATTTTCCACTACCAGAAAGTCCTGTGATTACGACCAGTTTATTGCGTGGAATGACAACATCTATGTTTTTAAGGTTGTGTAACTTGGCACCTTTAATGATTATATTTTCTTTTGGGTCTAGTGTTTCCGTTTTCAATGTAAGGCCTTGTTAAATGAGGGTTTTCACAAAGATAACATATTGCTATTTGTCTAACACATTGCAAGGTATTTTAAGTTATTTTTAAGAAAAATGGCTTTTTTGTTTGGTAATGTAAATGTATTGTTGTTATATTTACGCCATACAACGATGTGTACTAAAATTATTGCCTATAGCATATTATTACTTTTTTAAAAATTTGAATATAACAACTAGCTGACCCTATTTAATAGTTGTTCACTTTAAAAAGTATTGATATGAAAAAAAGCAAATCTACAGATGCGGTTTTAGTTACTTCGTACCTTCAAGGCGAAGAGTCCGCGTTATCCATCCTCATCACACGACACAAACAAAGAATTTACAGTTTTATCTATTCAAAAGTTTTTGATAGAGATGTTGCTGAAGATGTTTTTCAGGATACCTTTATTAAAGTCATTAACTCTTTGAAAAGAGGAAAGTATAATGAAGAAGGTAAATTTTTACCTTGGGTAATGCGTATTGCTCATAATTTGGTGATAGACCATTTTAGAAAGAACAATCGCATGCCGAAATTCGAAAATAACAGTGATTTTAATATTTTTTCGGTGTTATCAGACAATGCATTAAATGCTGAAAATTCTTTAATTAAAGGACAGGTAGAATCTGATGTTAGACGTCTTGTGGATGAACTACCAGACGACCAAAAAGAAGTTCTTATGATGCGTATTTACCGAGATATGAGCTTTAAAGAAATTAGTGAACAAACCGGGGTTAGTATCAATACGGCATTAGGAAGAATGCGCTATGCACTTATTAATTTACGCAAAGTAATTGATAAACACAACATTGTGTTGACGAACTAATACAATAAATACATATTTGCATCGTTATCTTGGTATCAATAACCTCTAAAATAACATTATATGCAAAAAATGTACTCTCAAACATCACCGTCGGGACAGGTGAATCAAAACTTAGTTCCAAAAGAGGAAACGATTAAGTTCCTTCTGGATTATTCTAAGGCTTTAAGTGTTATAGATTACCAAAATATGAAGTTTGAAGCACTTCTAAACTAAACTTTGTAAAAACCCGAAACAATTGTTTTGGGTTTTTTTATGCCTTATAATTTACAAGGATACCTTTAAGCTCTCTAAACATAATAATCTCTCCTAGGTATTATAAGGTATATTATTTTCGTTTTTTCTTATAATACTCTTCTATAACCGTTTTCCTTCCAATAGTTTTGGTGATAATATCATTCTCTAAATCCCAGCCTCTCGCTTGACAATATTGACGTCCATACCATATAATTTGTAGATGTAAATCATTCCAGATATGTTCTGGAAAAAGGCGTTTGGCATCTTTTTCAGTCTGTACTACGTTTTTACCATTGGTAAAACCCCATCGGTACATGAGTCTATGAATATGCGTGTCTACTGGAAATGCAGGCACACCAAAAGCTTGTGAAATAACAACACTTGCAGTTTTATGTCCTACAGCAGGTAACTCTTCTAGCGCGTCCA
>JBNMOX010000166.1:0-4803 GCA_051275835.1 Patiriisocius sp. | reverse complement strand
TTTGCTTATTTTTCGTATCGCTTCATGTTCCTCACTTTTTGGTGGATGAGGGAATATAGTGTCATTGTGCAAAAAGCGACCTTGTGCATCAAGGCAAACTACTTTACAGCCTGATCTAAAGCCAGGGTCAATAGCAAGAATACGTTTTTCACCTAAAGGGGAACCTAATAATAATTGTTTTAAGTTTTTGGCAAAAATAGTAATAGCTGTTTTATCTGCTTTTTTCTTAGCGGCTCCTAAAATTTCATTGGAGAGGGCAGGAAATAATAATCGCTTATAGGCATCTATTATTGCGATCTCTATTTGATCTGTACAAGCACCTTGAGAGCGAATCAATGTATGACCTATTCTCTCTTGTGCACGGGTATCATCAATTTCAATTTTAACGCGAATAAACCCTTCTTTTTCTGCGCGTAAAATAGCGAGTAATCTATGGGAAGGGCAGCGCTGTAATAATTCGTTCCAGGCAAAATAATCTCTAAATTTTTGCGCCTTTTTATCGCGAGCCTTTGCCTTGACTACCTTGGTGCTTATGAGAGCATGACGCTCTAACTGCTGGCGTATCAAACCACGTATATCGGTACGTTCGTTTATCCACTCGGCATTAATATGCCCTGCTCCTTCTAGCGCGTCTTCAATGCTTTGCACTTCCTTCTGGATGTATCGTTGTGCAGTGCTTTCAAGATCACGAGTATTTTGACTCATGATTATTTTTGCCAAAGGTTCTAGTCCATTTTTACGGGCAGTTTCTGCTTTGGTCTTTCGTTTCTTTTTGTAGGGTAGGTAAAGATCTTCTAGCGCTGTTAATGTTTTTATCGCGCTTATTTTGGACCTAAGTTCTACTGTTAAAAATCCTTGCTCGTCAATGGCTTTTTGAATGGTTACTTTTCGTTTTTCTACCGCTTCAAATTGTTCTTTAAAGATGACAATTTGTTCAATTTGAACCTCGTCTAAGTTTCCCGTTCGCTCTTTACGATAGCGTGCTATAAAGGGTATGGTGCAATCATCTGCCAATAAGACTAGCGTATTTTTAATACTAGTTTCTGGGAGGTTTGTTTGTTGTAGGATATATGGGAGCATAAGAAATAAGCTCTATTAATTTATAGTCTCTCCATTAGCAACTCCATCTGAACCTGCACTGAGCGGAGTCGAAGTGTCAGGATTCACAAAAACCAACTTCCCATCGGGCATTTCGGTCATTAAAATCATGCCTTCACTTGTTACACCACGTAAAGCTCTAGGAGCAAGGTTTACTAAAACTGTAACTTGTTTCCCTATAATTTCTTCTGGAGTAAAACTTTCAGCAATACCAGAAACTATGGTGCGAACATCCAAACCGGTGTCCACTTTTAATACCAATAACTTTTTGGCTTTCGGCATTTTTTCTGCCTCGATAATAGTCCCAACGCGCATGTCTAATTTGGTAAAATCATCAAAGGTGCAGGTGTCTTTTTGAGAAGTCATCTCTTTGTTGGCAATCTCGTTTGCTAATTTACTAGCAGCTAATTTATCTAGTTGTGCTTGTATTTGTGTGTCTTCAACTTTGCTAAAAAGCAATGAGCTTTTATTGGTTTTGTGACCTTTTTCGAGCAATGCGTCTTGTGTTGAAACATCATTCCATTTAAGATCAGAACTTACGTTTAAAAACCCTTTCAATTTAGCTGAAGTAAAAGGTAAAAATGGCTCACTTAATACGGATAAGGCAGTTGCGATTTGCAATGCTACATACATTACGGTCTTCGTTCGTTCCTCATCGGTTTTTATTGTTTTCCAAGGCTCTTCATCCGCTAAATATTTATTACCCAAACGTGCAACATTCATCAATTCTTGTTGCGCTTCTCTAAAACGGTAACGCTCTAAGCTACTTTCAATAACCGCAGGATATGCTTTTAATTCGGTGAGCGTTTTTTGGTCAATTTCAGAAAGTGCTGCTGGAGTAGGCACTACGCCGTCATAATATTTATGGGTTAGCACGGTAACTCGGTTTATAAAATTTCCGAAGATGGCAACTAACTCACTGTTGTTACGTAGCTGAAAATCTGCCCAGGTAAAATCATTATCCTTCGTTTCTGGCGCATTTGCTGTTAAGGCGTAACGCAACACATCTTGCTGTCCCGGAAAATCCTCTAAGTATTCATGTAACCAAACAGCCCAGTTTTTTGAGGTTGATATTTTATTCCCTTCTAGATTTAAGAATTCGTTTGCAGGAACATTTGTTGGCATGATGTAACTACCCTCTGCTTTGAGCATACTTGGAAAAATAATACAATGAAATACAATGTTATCCTTTCCTATAAAGTGTAATAATTTTGTATCATCAGATTTCCAATAGGGCTCCCAATCTTTACCTTCACGGGCGGCCCATTCTTTGGTAGCCGAGATGTATCCAATAGGGGCGTCAAACCAAACGTAGAGTACTTTTCCTTCTGCATCTGGTGCTGGAACAGGAATTCCCCAATCTAGATCACGAGTAACAGCGCGCGGGCGTAAACCATCATCTATCCAAGATTTGCACTGGCCATATACATTGGCTTTCCAATCCTTTTTATGGCCTTCAAGGATCCATTCTTTTAAAAATGGCTCGTATTGGTCCAATGGTAAAAACCAGTGTTTGGTTGCTTTTACAGAAGGTACGGCTCCTGTAATAGCACTTTTTGGGTTGATAAGGTCTGTGGCATTGTGAGAAGTACCACAATTTTCACATTGGTCTCCATAACTTTCTTCGTTTCCACATTTTGGGCAGGTCCCAACGACAAATCTATCTGCTAGAAACTGGTTGGCTTCTGCGTCATACAATTGCTCTGTAACTTCTTCTATAAACGTCCCTTCGCTGTATAATTTTTTAAAAAAATCACTAGCGGTATCATGATGTATTTTGGCCGTTGTACGGGAATAGTTATCAAAAGAGATCCCAAAATCTTCAAAAGATTGCTTGATAATAGCATGGTATTTATCCACTACTTGCTGCGGTGTAATACCTTCTTTTTTGGCTTTAATCGTAATAGGTACTCCATGTTCATCACTACCACATACAAAGGCTACATCTTTTCCTTGCATGCGTTGAAAGCGTGCGTAAATATCTGCAGGTACATACACCCCAGCTAAATGACCAATATGTACAGGGCCATTGGTATAAGGTAATGCAGCGGTAATGGTATATCTTTTTGGATCTTGGCTCATATTCTTTGCCCCGCTATAAGCGGAGTATTATTTGCAATTAGTATTCCTGCAAAAATAGCAATTTTATCTTCGGAAATATGATTCTCATTGAATTTGCGTCATGGGCAGCATAGGGTGATGAAAAGACCGCTGCGCTGAAAGAATATAGCGGGTTCGCTTCGCTCTCTTATGGAATATGGATAGCCTTGTAGGCTGGGATTATTTTATAATAATACTCTTACTATAAAATTGACCTCCTGTGTTAATTCTATAAATATACTGTCCGTAAGATAATCTCATGTTTGCCTTTGCTTTCACATCGATAACATGATTGCCTGGATATAAAATTTCATTGCTTAGTGTTGCCACTTCTTGCCCTAAAATATTATATAGTTTCAGATCTACGTGGGCACTATTTTGCATGTTAATTTCAATAAAAGTGCGGCTGTGTCTATAGGTAGGAACATGAGTGAAGTTGCTCACATTTCCGAAGTCTTGAGCCCCCAATCCTTCACAATTAAAGCCAAGATTTAGTGTTTCATAGGTTTCGTTTAATAAAATAGTATTTACGACACTAGGGTCTAAACAAAACCAGTCTGTTAATACACTAGCATATACATTTCTAAAATCTGTAGAGGGTACTAAGTTGTTGTTGTTATCCCAAGCCCCCGCATCTAGATCTGGATGTTCTCCTACAAATCCACTACCGTTAAGGCCTGCGCCAAATAGCATCGTGGGTGATGCGGCACCATGATCTGTACCGTTAGATCCATTTTCAAAAGGACGGCGACCAAACTCCGAGATGGTCATTCCTAATACCTTATCATCATATCCTGCAGTAGCCAAGTCCTCATAAAAGTTTTTAATAGAGCTTGCTAAATCTTCTAGTAGTTCTCTATGTCGCTCTACTTGGTTGGCATGTGTATCAAAACTCTCTAGGGAGACCATGTATACCTTCGTGCCTAAACCTCCTTTAATCATGCGAGCTATAATGGCTAACTGTGAAGATAGGGGGTCGTTGGTGTAGGGTGCTTCATTAGTAGAAGCCATGTAGGCATCGTTAATCACACCTGCATATGTAAATGTTGTATTAGCAGTGGCACGCATAAAGAGTAATTTATCTCCATACACGCATTCGGGAATATTTACAACATCATGCAAGGTGCCATTTTCTGCTACATTGGCTAATTGCTCTGGGTTGGCTACAGAAAAGGCATAATTATTATCTACACCTTCAAAGATTAGATTACCAATACTGCCAATTTGTATGGCAGGTGGGGCCTCTGGAGGTGTTATTAAATAGTCTGGATATAAGTCTTCAAAATAACGTCCCCACCAGCCTGTAGGCTCAAAGTTTAGATCATCTGTAGAAGCCCAAATATCACTAGATCTAAAGTGAGATAAATTTTGTTCTGGATATCCAACCCCGTGAATCACTTTCATATTACCATCTCCCCAAACAGATTCTAAAGTATTCATGTAATTGGGAAGTGCAAAATCTGAGTTTAGTGCCAGTAATTCGTTTTCTTGATGGCGTATGGTTGGACGCAAATTTGCATAGGTATCATAATCATAGACCGGCACAATGGTATTGAGGCCATCGTTTCCTCCTTTAAGGCGTATGATTACAAGGATGTTGTCGTT
>JBNMOX010000165.1:0-4848 GCA_051275835.1 Patiriisocius sp. | reverse complement strand
ACATTGCAAAAATCATCTTATTTCTTGTAGATGATGATTCAAAATGGATAACAGGACAAAATATCGGAGCAAATGGCGGATTTGCTTAACTAATAAAGCCGGTAATGGGTCAAACTAGTTGATGAACAAAAACTGAAAATTAATTTGTTGTAATACAGCAAATTACAATATATTTATGAAAAATTAAAGGTGTGCTATTGGTACACCTTTTTATTTTGCAACTATTTTAGAGGCTTAAAAAGGCCTTTTTCAACCTTAATGGTTCAAACTAGTTGATGATATGATATGTAAAAAATGTAATGACAAAACAGTTAAAAATGGTAAGCATCCAAATGGGAGTCAACGCTATTATTGTAAATGTGGTAAGAAAAGTTATGTAGCCTCTTATAGCTATAAAGCCTATAAAGACACTACAAATAATAATATAGTAGCTTTTTTACTAGAAGGAGTTGGCATAAGATTTACAGCAAGACTTTTGCGTATATCTAAAACTACAGTTATATCAAGAATTAAAAAGATAGCATCTCAAATTATCAAACCAATTTGGGAAGAAAAGCACCAATATTATGAACTTGATGAAATGCGAGTTGTTGTGGGTTATAAAAAGAAAGAGGCTTGGATTACCTATGCTATAAATAGACAAACTAAAGATGTGGACTTACTATATTAGGCTGGACACAAAGTTGAGAGATATTGTGCTACATAATTTAACTTTGAATTATGAAAAAACGATACAAAAATTACAGTCTATCATTTAAACAAAAAGCGGCACTATTTATTACCCATCAAATTTAATAAATCTTTTATATCAATAAATTCCACTTGAAGATTAACCTTTTCCTCCATCGCTACGATTCCATTAAAGTCAGTATCAAAATCAAAGGATTCAAAATAATAGCGTTTATTTTTATACATCCCGTGATCTTCAAATACCGCTAACTGCTTTAAGGCTTTCAAAGAACATCCAACAGCTTTTAACAATGCTTCCTTCCGTACCCAATACCAATAAAAACGCTCTAAAGTATTTTCTGCTTCAAGTATAGACGCCCACTCCAGTACTGTAAATAAATATTCAAATAATTTTAAATCTATATTTTTCTTCTTCTCGATATCAATGCCAACCGAAAATTCGGTACCAAACAACAAAGCAACGTACCAATTACTGTGAGAAATAGAGAAATTATGACCCATAAAACTCGGTTTTCCATGTTCTGAATAGCGTATTTCTTTCAATAATGAAGTAGATAAGCCGTTTTTTAATAATGCTTTTTTCAGTAATAGGCGTCCCGTAATATAACTCAAGGAACTTTCTTTGTCTAAATACCTATTTGCCCTTTCTCGAAAGGCCTCAGGAATATTTTTTAGGAGGGTTTCTTTTGTGAAAATAGTGCTGTCCTCAGGTACTTTAACAATCCATATATGTTGCATTCACTCATCATTATGAAACATTTATGATAAAATATCAATTAGTTTCATTTAAAATTCCGTTTTTTGCGGTACCCACATAATAAAATTGGTACCGCTACAACAAATGTAGGAGAATTATATGATTACGAAAGAATATATCATAGAGATAACAACTCAATTATACTTAAAAAATGGTGTGAAATATGTCACTATTGCTGACATCAGTAAGGAGTTGAGCACCTCTAAACGTACTATTTATAATCATTTTATAGATAAAACAGATTTAATGCAAGCCTGTATAGAACAATATTTGGCGGGTATTAGAAGTAATAACGATGAAATTATTAATACCTGTAGCTCTGCTATTGAAGCCTTGGGAATGATTCACCAAGAAATTTTAAAAAGAGCAGATTACAGCGACACAAACTTTTATAAGGACATACTAAAATATTTTCCTAGTGTCTTAAGAGACTCCTATGAAAAGAATTCAAAATTTGCCTTTCGTGAATTGCTTTATTTAGCCAAATGGGGCGTAAAGGAAGGTTTGTTCAGAAAAGATTTGGACCCTGAAGTCACGATGGCTACGGTTCAAACACTTCTGAAATTATGTAATAACTCAAAAATATTTCCTTTAGAACAATTCTCTAAAGCCAGACTTACGGAAGGCATTTTAGTTACGTATCTGAGAGGATTATGTACCGAAATAGGTCTTTTGGAAGTTGAAAAACAAAAACATCTATACTTAATATAGAATATATATGGACACGATTAACAGTTCACTTAAAAAAACGCCAGTAGCAATTATTGGTTTGTCTGCTATGTTTGCAGATGCAAGCAATGTAGCCGAATTTTGGAATAATATTATCGATCAAAAAGATAGTATAATTGATGTTCCTGAATCGCGTTGGAAAATAGAAGATTATTACGACGCTGATCCTAGAGTGGCAGATAAAACCTATTGTAAAAAAGGAGGGTTTATTCCTGATGTAGACTTTAACCCAATGGAATTTGGGTTACCTCCAAACATTCTTGAAGTTACAGACGCATCTCAACTATTATCATTAATAGGAGCAAGAGATGCATTTGAAGACGCTGGTTATGGTAAAGATTCCGATAAATTTACGGCGCTTTTAAAAGAAAAAACTGGCGTGATTCTAGGAGTTGGTGGTGGACAAAAATTAATTACGCCTCTTACCTCTAGGCTACAAGCTCCTATTTGGGAAGCAGCTTTGAAAAGTAGTGGAATTAGCAATGCGGATATTCCACATATTATAGAAAAAATGAAGAAAGCATATATTGGATGGAATGAAAATTCTTTTCCAGGTATGTTGGGGAATGTGATCTCAGGTCGAATCACCAATCGTTTCGATTTAGGAGGTATTAACTCTGTGGTAGATGCAGCCTGTGCGGCGTCACTTTCAGCTATTAAAATGGCAGTTTCCGAGTTAATTGAAGGGAGATGTGATATGATGTTAACGGGAGGTGTCGATACAGATAATTCTCCATTTATGTATATGTCTTTCTCTAAAACACCTGCTTTTTCACAAAAAGGAAGTATTCGTCCTTTTGACACTGATTCTGATGGGATGTTGATTGGAGAAGGCGTTGGTATGTTAGTTTTAAAAAGATTAGAAGACGCAGAGCGTGATGGAGATAGAATTTACGGTTTATTGACCGGTGTTGGATCTTCTAGTGATGGTCGGTATAAATCGGTGTACGCACCACGTCCTCACGGACAAGCTTTAGCAATGCAACGTGCTTATGACGAGGCAGGATATGATGCATCTACCGTAAAATTAATTGAAGGTCATGGTACGGCAACCGGAGCTGGTGATGCTGCCGAGTTTGAGTCTATGTCTATGGTTTTTGGTAAAAGTGATCCTACGAAAAATCATATAGCTATTGGTTCTGTAAAATCACAAATCGGACATACAAAGGCTGCTGCAGGTGCTGCTGGAATGATAAAAGCTGCTTTAGCTTTATATCATAAAGTGCTACCGGGTACCATAAACGTTACGAAGCCACATGAAAAGTTTGGGATTGAAAAATCACCTTTTTATGTAAATGCAGAAACGAGACCTTGGTTTAAGAATGGTGTACCGCGTAGAGCGGGTATATCTGCTTTTGGATTTGGAGGGGTTAACGTACATTTTGCGATGGAAGAATACGAAAACAAGACTTCCTTTACAGATAGAATACATCAAACATTCCACAGTATTTATATAAAAGCTACAAATGCTGCCGACTTGTTAACGAGTCTTAAAAAGAGCATTACTGCGTTACAATCAAAAGAAGGAAATACTGCATTTTACAATTTAAAAGAAACATCTAAGCAGGGTACTGCAAAACAAACCGAAGCGCGTGTTGGTTTTGTAGCTGAATCTTTAATGGATTGTATTTCTAAATTAGAAATTGCAGTAAAACAATTAGAAAGCAATACGGAAGCTTGGTCACATCCAAAAGGAATTTTCTTTAGACCCAATGGAATTTCAAGCACGGCAAAGGTTGCTTCATTATTCTCAGGGCAGGGGTCTCAATATGCTAATATGGCAAAAGAGGCGACGAGTAGTTTTGAATCAATACAACAAACAATTGCCGCTTTTGATGCTGAAAAAGGACATGACTTAGCAAATAAAATATATCCAAAACCTGTATTTACAGCAGCCGATAAAGCCATTTCAGAAAAAAATATTACACATACAGAATTTGCACAACCTGCAATTGGTGCCCTAAGTTTAGGGTACTATAATGTATTTAAAAATGCTGGTTTTAAAAGTGATATGGTGGCCGGGCATAGTTTTGGAGAGCTTACGGCGCTCTGCGCATCAGGCGTGCTTAGCGAAACCGATTATATAACACTTGCTATTGCTCGTGGTAAAGCGATGGGAGCTAAAAATGCAAGTGGCGATGCGGGGACTATGTTAGCTGTTAAAGCGGCTGCTTCAGAAATTCAGCCTTTAATTGCTAATATTACAGGGGTTTCTATAGCAAATATCAACTCCTCAAGCCAAATAGTTTTAGGCGGAACCACAGAAGGAATTACAAAGGCAAAAGAACTTTTAGATTCTAAAAAATTCCGCTCTGTTTTATTACCCGTTTCTGCGGCCTTCCATACCGATTGTGTGGAACACGCCCAAAAGCCTTTTGAAAAAAGTATAAAAGCAATACCATTTTCAAGCCCACTAATTCCTGTGTATTCAAATGCTACAGGAGAAGCATACCCAACAGAGTCTCCTAAAATTAAAAAAATCCTAGCACAACATATTTTAAACGCTGTTGATTTTAAAAGTGAAATTGAAAATATGTATGCTGCTGGAGCACGCGTTTTTGTTGAATTTGGGCCGAAGTCTATTCTAACAAATTTGGTAAAAGATATTTTAGCAGATAAAGAACATTTTGTCGTAGCTACCAATGCAAAAGCGACTATAAATAGTGATTTAC
>JBNMOX010000164.1:0-4849 GCA_051275835.1 Patiriisocius sp. | reverse complement strand
CATAATTTTTAAAAAACAGGTATCCTATCGCTCTAGGTTTTTATCTTTGTTGCAAAATAAAAAACGTTGTTGCAGCAATACACAAAAGAATTTAAATACAATTTAAAGCTAGCTACACCCGTAATTTTGGGAATGTTAGGGCACACCCTTGTTGCCTTTGTTGATAATATTATGGTGGGACAATTGGGAACCGCAGAATTGGCTGCCGTCTCTCTAGGGAATAGTTTTATGTTTATAGCCATGTCTTTGGGTATTGGTTTTTCTACCGCCATCACGCCTTTAGTAGCGGAAGCAGATGGAGAAAATAATTTTGAAAAGGGAAAATCTTCCTTTAAACACGGATTGTTTTTGTGTATTATATTGGGTATCGCATTAGTCGCCACTGTATTTCTAGCCAGGCCCATAATGTATGCCATGAAACAGCCTCCAGAAGTGGTAGATTTGGCCCTACCATATCTTACCTTGGTTGCCGTATCCTTATTGCCATTAATTGTATTTCAAGCATTTAAACAATTTAGTGATGGTTTATCACTCACGAGATACCCCATGTATGCTACTATTCTAGCCAATGTCATTAATGTTGTACTCAACTACATGTTTATTTTTGGAAAATTTGGTGCTCCCGCTATGGGTGTTGTTGGGGCTGCCGTTGGTACCTTAGCGTCTCGCGTTATCATGGTGATCTATCTATGGTTTTTATTATATAGTAAAGAGAAATCAAAACCATTTGTAACAAATATCAAGCTTTTTACGCTTTCTAAGCAGATGCTGAAAAAAGTTTTTAATCTAGGATTTCCTTCTGCACTTCAAATGTTTTTTGAAGTAGCTATTTTTACAGCTGCTATCTGGTTGTCCGGTGTTTTGGGTAAGAATCCCCAAGCCGCAAATCAAATTGCATTAAACCTTTCTTCTATGACATTTATGGTCGCTATGGGCTTCGGTGTTGCTGCCATGATACGGGTTGGAAACCAAAAAGGACTTAAGCGTTTTGACGAGTTGAGACGTATTGCATTTTCTATCTTCTTACTCTCTACCATTTTGGCGGTACTCTTTGCTATTCTATTTTTTATATTTCATCAATCCTTGCCAAGTCTGTATTTAAATTACGATAATCCCCTAGAAGCTATAGACAATGCAGCGGTTGCCAAAACAGCAGCCACCTTATTATTAATTGCAGCTGTTTTCCAGATAAGCGATACGGTTCAAGTGGTTACCCTGGGAGCACTACGTGGTATGCAAGATGTAAAACTGCCCACTATTATTACCTTTATTGCCTATTGGGTGGTAGGTTTTCCAGTCATGTATTATCTAGGTTTGTACACAGATTATGGTAGTGCTGGAATCTGGTTGGGTTTATTGGCCGGTCTTACGGTTTCTGGGGTGCTATTATCTTGGCGCTTCCATGTGCTTTCCAAAAATTTGATTTCCAGTACTTCGGAACTATAAAACTTCATTTTTTTAATGGTCTTGATTTATAAACCAAGACAATAAGGGCTTTTTTTGTAGTTTTTTGTGGTGTAAATTGTTTGAAGAATAGTATTTAATTTAAAAACCAAAAACTATGAAAATTAAAATTTCATTACTTTTTATATTGGCTTTTATAATGACAAAGGCACAAACATTTACTAATTATACAGTAGACGAGGGTCTTATTGAAGGATATATAGCAGCCGGTTCACAAGATATTAATGGTGTTTATTGGTTTGGTAGCTGGAGTACCGATGCTATTCCTGCAATAGCATCATTTGATGGCGCTACATTTCAACAATATGGAATAGGCGATGGTCCTTCATCAGATGGGTATCGATCTATTTTTAGTTCAAGTGATGGGAAAATATGGTTTGGTTCTTATTTAACTGGCAATGGATTAGATGTAAATGATAATGGGTCATGGATCAATTATACAACCGATGATGGATTGGCTGGTAATGATATTGCTGCAATTTTTGAAGATTCAAATGGAGGTATTTGGATAGGTACCTTGGATGGAACTTCTTTGTTTGACGGAGTTAATTTCACTAATTATACGATGGATGACGGTATGTCAGTTTTTGATATTATTGAAGATGATCAAGGTAATGTATGGTTTGGAACTGTAGGTAACGGTGTAAGTGTTTTTGACGGTACTTCGTTTATTGCACATTACACAATGGAAGATGGATTAATGTCAAATAGTATTTATGAATTGTATCAAAATACAACTGGAGAATTTTATTTTGGAACATATTCTGATGATATCGGTGTGGGTGTTTTTGATGGCACCACGTTTTCAGTGCTAACGGTAGAAGATGGTCTTATAGATGATCAAGTAAGAGCAATTAAAGGAAGTGCAGATGGTACTGTTTATTTTGGTACAAATGCTGGTGTTGCTATTTATAAAGATGGTGTTTTTACTTCCATTACTGAAGAAGACGGCTTATTACAAAATAATGTAAGAGATATTTTTATTGATGCAGATGATAATGTTGTTATTGGTACTTGGGGAGGTGTTAGTTTCTACAATCCAACACTAGGTATTGTAGATGCCTTTAGATCAAACTTCACAATATCTCCAAACCCAGCCAGCGATATCATAACAATTAATGCAAATGGCTTTGAAATGGAAACACTTAATGTCTATAATGTCTTAGGAAGTTTAGTAAGAGAACAGGGTATTTCAGTACACACAACTCAAGTGTCTGTTCAGGATTTGAGTAGTGGGATATATCTTCTTAAATTTTCAAATTCTGATGGAGATGCAGTCGTTAAAAAAATTATAAAAGAATAAATTTTCTCAAGATTTAAAAAGGAGAATGTAGTTTGTTTGTTGAAAGGTCCCGAGTATATGTACTCGGGATTTTTTATTGTAATTTTGCGATGCTAAGTCCTATATTTTAAAAAATAGGCTAGCCTTATAATTTAGAACCTATACCCATGGAATTTCCAAAATACCTATTAGGCGATAATAGTGATTATCCAACCGCTATTTTTGTGATTCATACTGCTTTCCCTCGTTTTATTATCAATCTTGAAAATGATGAGGTAGAATGGTTAGAAGATTTTGACTCGAATGACAGAGAAGAACTAGAAACGGAGACCGAAAATTTTATTCGTGAAGCAAGTGAATTTTACGATAGAGAAATTGCCCGCTACGAAGATGATTGATACTATAGTAAACTATGACGAACAATTATTTCTATTCCTAAACAATTTAGGTACGCCCGTTTGGGATGAATTTTGGCGTATTGTTACCGAAAAATGGTCTTCCATTCCTTTGTATGCACTATTGCTCTTTTTAGTCTTTAAAAAATTTGGAATAAAAGCAACACTCATTGTCATGGTTTGTGCTGCACTCATGATAACAGCAACAGATCAATTGGCTAATTTGTTTAAATATATCTTATTTAAAAGACCAAGACCCTGCCGTGTTGAGGAATTAAAAGAGCTCATGCGTTTTGTCGCAGATGGCTGTGGGCGCTATGGTTATTTTTCTGCGCATGCTGCAAGTAGCATGGCGGCAGCAGTGTTTATTGGATTATTACTAAAGCCATATTATCAAACACTTCCTTTTCTATTATTGTTATGGGCAGCCGTAGTGGCTTATTCTAGAATTTATCTAGGGGTACATTACCCGCTAGATATTATTACAGGCATGTTCTTTGGGGCTTGGATAGGCTTAGGTATATACACGCTCAATCAATGGGCACAGCATCGATTTTTGGGCTAGATACTAAAAATAAATCCCTCCATAATCTACCATTATAATTTTTATGAGAGGGGTCATGAATATTAATATCATACCGAGATACTTTCTGTATGCTGTAGTTTTTAAAAGCTTCTTGTAGGCTTGACTCATCGTCTACACCAACCAATACCGCAAAGGTTTCTTCTTCAGGAAGAGTTGTTGTTTGGTTTTGATTAAAAATCACTGGAATATTGCTGCCATACTCCCAAATAATTTCAGGGGTGAAATAGGCAAATTCATATACCGGAATCTTGGTTTGTGCTTCCCATTGTTTTAATACTGTAAATGATTTGTAGGCAGTGTTTTGAAACGTTATTGTAGACAGGGGCATTCCAAAACAAACAAGACTTGCTAAAAATAGAATAGTTGCATAAAAAACAGGTTGTATTTGTTTTTGAATGAGCTTCAAACAAATAAATATTCCAATGAGAAATAGGGATAGTGCCAAAGCAATAAACCATCCCCATGAAACCTCTGGAGTATTTTTTAAAAAGAAGTATCCAAATACCGGAAATAGAATACCTCCCAAGCCTATAATTGCAAAGTTAAAATACACGGGAATGGTTTCTTTTTTATCTGAAATGGTTTTAAATTTTCTAAAAAGATATTCTATGTAAAAACCAGTGTTTAGTGCTAAAGGGATAAGTACAGGAAGTAAGTATCTCGATTTTTTTTCAGGAATAATAGAGAGTAAAATAACAGACGTAATGGTCCAAAGAAAGGTGAAGGAATAGGCTTTTTTGTGAACTACTTTATTTTTTAAATAAGGATATAGTAAGCCTATAAAACCTACTAAAGCCCAGGCGCCACTTTGCGTAAAGAAGCTCCAATAATAGTAGAATGGACGGATATTATAACTACTCCAATTTACGGTCTCTTTGGAGGTCGTGTTTAATATATTTTGAGTATCAAATAGGTATACATAATAATACCACCAACCAGAAAGCATAAAACCTAATACCACAAATAACATTAGAGGTAGGATGTTGGTTTTCATGTTTTTAAAACGGAATGTACATCCATAAGAAATTAAGAAAGGGAGTAGCAAAGCATACAAAGAAACGGGCCCTTTACTCATAAATGAACAACCAACAAAAACTGCAGCAATTAATGCGTGTTGATATT
>JBNMOX010000163.1:0-4850 GCA_051275835.1 Patiriisocius sp. | reverse complement strand
GGATAGAACTTGTCTCCAAAAGTTGAATATCTTCAATAGATGTATCAGTATATTGATATCCTGTTTCTATTGTAAATTGCTTATTTATTTGGTAGCTAGCATCAAACTTTGCCGTCTGTTCCTTTACTTCATTACGCTGTGATGCTTCTGTAATTATTTCCAATTGTCTATTGTCACCTCTAGCGACATATGTACTTGCGCTATAATGAAGTGCTGTGCTAAGATTTGATGTCCAATCTCTTTTATAATTAAACCCGCCTAATAATGTGTTTTGTTTAAGCTCATTAAAAGTAGCAGAAGAGATATCATCCATAAATAACCGTTCGTTAAATTGAAGGGTATTATTAATGGTCATGAAATGATAATTTAATTTATCCTTAGGTGAGATATCCCACAATGCAGAAATACTAATGTCATAAAAGTTAAAATCTTCGTCTGTGGTTCTCACTGCTTCAGTAGTCGCAGTATTTAGGTTTGTTATTTCCGTATTCTGAAATGTTCGTTCAAAGAAAGATTTATAAATGGGATTTCCAATACCGCTATTTATGGAAGTCCTTCCTGAGGCGTGAATAGCAAAGGTGTTTGAAATTGGAATTTTCACAAAAGCATTCGCGCTGCTTAAATTAATACCCACACCTCCATCTATTTCTGGATTGATCGTGTTTGTTGGATACATGTGTAAAACACCAGACACCCCTTCACTATAGCGTGCATGTGTTCCGTTTTTATAAATTAATACATTGTCTATTAAATTTGGGTTGAAAGCAGATATAAGTCCAAAAAAGTGCCCGGTTTGGTACATGCGTATATCATTCCAGAGAATGTTTACTTCGTCGCTTGCGCCTCCTCTTATGTTTATATTTGAGGCAGTTTCATCATAACTTTCAATGCCAGGTAATACCTGTGCAATTTGTAAAACATCTGGTTCAATAAGGTTTGGTAGAATTTCAAAATCGGAATTTTTTATCCTAATTGCTCCCTTGTTTGTTTTTTCAATTCCCTTGGCAATATAACTTTTGAGGGTTACGGTGGCTAATTGATTTATATAACGTGTGTTAATAAAAATAAAAGGACATTTGCTTGCCGTTTTTTGTGTTTCATAGACAACGATCTCTCTAACAAATTGATCATCTACATACACTTGTAATACTTCATCATCTGAAATATTATCAATATTTAGGACTCCTCCTTTAGTGACAATGTATGTTTTATTGCTCCCGGTTAACAGAGGATTTATTGGTTTTCCTGTTTGTGTGTTGATAAAGGTGGCGCAAAAATTTATATATTTTTTCGGAAACTGAACGGTAATATAGCGCTTTCCTATTCTTGTAAATACAATACTGTCTTGTGTTGTGTATGTATTTAGAATTTCAGAAAGAGCCCTGTTTAAATCTGCTTTTAATACCTTATTTCTCTTTGCTGTTTTGCTGTTGTAAGAAAATTTAATTTCAAATTTTTGCTCTAGTTGAGATACCACTTCTATAAATGGAATAGATTCAGGAATGTTTTGCGCGTATGTAAAATGCATCCAAAAAAACAATAAAAAACAGGCATATCTAAAACGATATTTATTGTTTTTTAAGCTTATAGATTTGTATGTCATTTTTAGAATCTTTGCTAAACGAAAGGTTAAGTGGTAGTGTTATAGTGCGTAAGGCTTCATCAATATTAGCATGTGTAAAGCTGCCAGTATACCGTAAATCTACATCAATATTTTTTGTTTTGATAGTAACTTTGTATTGATTTTCTATTTCCATTAAAACGGTATCAAAAGGGACATCTATAAAACTACTTTCGTTATTAATCCAGCTAGGTTGTGAAGTATATACTTTATTGTTAATGGTAGCAGGGCCAAATGTAAAAGAATCTCCATGAGTAACTTGTGTGGTTGTCCCGTTTGCTTTAACTGCCACAAGGCCTTCATAACACGAAACGATAAGGATGTTATTTTTTGTGCTCACATTAAACTTAGTTCCTAGCACTTCTACAATACCTTTAGATGTTAGCACTGTAAATGTTTTTCCTTTGGCAACTTCAAAAAAAGCTTCACCGTCTAATGTTACTTCTCTGGTAAATGGCCAACCGTATTTTTTATAACCTATACTAGTATTTTCTTGTAATGTGATTTTTGAACTATCTGGTAGGTCAATGGTTTCAATGCTTGCCATAGGCGCTTGAATATTGGTAGGTATAGAAGCCACAAATACATAAGAAACAGCTAATAACACAAAAATTGCTGCTATTTTTAATAATGTGGGTAGTGGGATCACTCTGGATTTTATAGGTGTTGAAGTGGATGTAAAAGAAGGATCCTCTTTTACATCTTTTAGTCCAGAAACTATATCAAGTGTAGGCACTGCAATACGTTTAGTATGCTGGTCTATTTTTTTATAAAGTTCAAAATCTGGCCATGCGTTTAGCGCCTCCATATCTGCAGGAGTTGCCTCATTATTAAGCCATTTTTCTAATAATTTTTGCGTGTTCATGTGTTTGTTTGTTACTATATAACAGTTACTTACTTATTTTACCACCTACAGCGTTTATAAATTTTCTATAGTCTCTCTTAGTTTTTCTAAAGCGTCCAATACTCTTTTGCCTGCTGCTTTTTCTGAAATGTTATAAATGGCAGCAATTTCCCTGTACTTTTTACCATCGATTCGACTCATTAAAAAAGCAGTACGTTGTAGTTCGGTAAGACCGTCTAAGGCCTTTTGTAGTTTTTCTCCAAATTGTTTTTCTTCCATTAAAAATTCTGGCGTGTGCTTGTTGACTTTTCGTTCAGCACCATCGATGTATTTAAATTGCACTTTTTTATGTGCTACGGTATTTAAAAAAAGGTTGTTGGCGATGGTGAAAACATAACTCTTGGCTTTACCTGGAGCTACTTTACTACAATTTTGCCAAAGTTTTAAAAAAGCTTCTTGAGCTAAATCATAAGAGGCTTCTTGGTTTTTAGTTTTGTAGAACATGAAATTTCGCAATGATTGCACTTGTTCTTTATAAAACGTATCAAAGGCTTGTTCGTTACAAATATTTGTTTCTTTTTTCATAGTTATATAAGCGTAAAACTATGTAAAAAAAATTAGATTGGGCCTGGTGGTATTTTGAGCGGTATCTTGTTATATTATATGAGAGGTTATTGGTTGCTCTCAAATAATTGCTATGAGAAAAGCCGTTTTGATTTCTATTAAAACGGTTTTCTTTTTTAATCAGAACAAATAATAAATACTATGAAAGCAATCTTTTTGATTTTAGGATTCTTTCTTGGAGTAGGGTTATTGACTCGTTGTAATAATGATGATGACACAACACAACAGGAATACTCAATAAACGGAGTTTGGAATCTTAAAAATGTGAATGGGAGTTTTTTACCTACCAATATAGATTACAATGTAGGAGACGTAATTTGGACGTTTAATGAAACCAGCTCAATCTTGTTTGTAGAAAATAATATTTTGACAACAGGTCCTGAAGATATTTATGCAGGACTTGATACTGGGTCATATAATTACAAGATCCAGTTGGATGGTGATGCACAGGTCTTAGTCATTGATGATACTGAAAGAGGGTTTTTGGTTTTATCACCGAATACTTTGAAAATTGATGATCGCGCATTAGATGGGTTTATTATGGAATTCGAAAAGTAAAAACTACTGCTATGGGTGTGTGATTTTCTATTAATGAACGTTTTTTTACTGCATCACAGATTTTCGATTTCTCAATGAAACATAAACATTAACTATAAATAGTATTAAAGATACTCCTGCTGCTAAAAAAACTATCTTAAAATTGATATCAGTAAAACTGAATAAAATAGAACTAATTATTACAGCAATTAAATGAATTTTTGAAAACAATAAATCAGTACTTATTTTTAATAGGCTCATGATTAAGTAGCAAGTTACATAAAGAAAAGGTAAAAAACCTGTTATCAAATCAATAGGAGTATTCAAAATATCAAATTTCCATCCAATAGTCTCATTTTTTCCAAAGAGGTCTGAAACCATATTTCCTATTCGATCTGAAAGAGGCAGACTGAATAAGATAAGTAAGAAAAATCGTGTTTTTAATAATGTAATAAAATTCATAGTCACATTTCTTTTTCTTCAAATGTTTTATAGTAACACATTCATTTTATGTGATTAGGTAAAAGTTGTTAATTCCCTTTGTATACAGTACCAAGTTTCATTACAAAAGCAATATTCTTTAACACCGAAATGTCCTCTAAGGGGTTTTTATCTGTTGCAACAATATCCGCTTGCATACCTGGCGTTAGGGTACCTACTACTTTTTCTTTTCCCAATAGAGTAGCGGCATTTATGGTTGCGGTTTTAATCGCTTCATTTTCATCCATGCCGTATTGAACCATTAATTCAAATTCACGGGCATTGGTTCCGTGCTTGCTGACACCACTATCAGTACCAAATGCAATATTCACGTTCGCTTTTAATGCTTTTTTGAAAGAGGCTTCCACTACAGGAGCCACTTTTTTTATCTTGTCAATAATAGCGGGTGGGATATTTGGATTGACAGAGAGTTCTTCGTATACAGAAACACCTGCCAATAGGGTTGGAACTAGATACGCTCCCGTTTCTTTAAAAAGTTTAATAGACTCGTCGTTTAAATAAGAACCATGTTCAATAGAATTAACCCCAGCTCTTAGTGCTGCATTAACACCTTCTGCTTTATGGGCATGTGCGGCAACTTTTCTGCCCAAACTAGCTGCAGCGGCAACAATAGAGACCATTTCATCATTCGTTAACTGTTGTCCTACTCCTGCGGCTGTATTACTTAATACTCCACCAGTAGCAGTGATCTTAATAACATCTGCTCCAGATTTCACCAAGGCT
>JBNMOX010000162.1:0-4854 GCA_051275835.1 Patiriisocius sp. | reverse complement strand
CACAAAAAGCTATGGAACAAGCAGGAATTAAACCATTAATTAAACCTATTCGTGGTGGAACAGATGGTTCTCAATTAAGTTTTATGGGCCTTCCTTGCCCTAATATTTTTGCTGGCGGGCATAATTTCCACGGAAGATTTGAATACGTTCCGATAGAAAGCATGCAAAAAGCCATTGAAGTAATTGTAAATATTGCGCAATTGGTTGGGGAGGAGAAGTAGACGGCAGACAAAATATTAGGCATAAAAAAATCTCTAGTATGATATACTAGAGATTTTTTTATAAAGGTAAATTGTTTATTATTTCTTTGCTACAGAAGTATTTACTTTCGCACTAATCTCCATAGAGAGCGCAGAACGTTCAAACTTCATTTTACCAGCACCCGTTTCAATAACACAGGTACCATCATCATTAAGACTAAGTAATTTACCGTGCATTCCACTCTTAGTGACTACTTTGTCGCCAGCTTTAAGTGCTTCTAGGTATTTTTTTTCTTTCTTTTGTTTTTGCATTCCTGGACGTATTAAAAAGAAATACATCACAACAAATAACAAAAGTAAGGGTAGCATACTAGTTATATCGCCCATAACAATTTTTATCTATTTATTTATTATTTAGATACCACTGGTACAACTGCTGGACCTTCCTTAGCATTTACAAACGCTTTAATTAACAACGTTTCTTTTCCAGCTTCAGTGTTTGCAGTAATAGTAACTGTTTTACTAACTTGGTTTTTACCACTACCGTTAAACTTCACTAATAACTCACCTGTCTCACCTGGAGCAACTGGCTTATCTGTAAAAGTCGGCACTGTACAACCACAGCTACTTTTAGCATCAACGATCACTAAATTGCTTTTTCCTGTATTTGTAAATTTGAAAATATGCTCTACCGGAGTACCCTGAGTAATTGCACCAAAGTCAAATTGCTTTTCATCAAAAGACATTACTGGAAACTCACCAGCTTTAGAATCACGATCTGCTGCTGCAGTAACATTAGTTTCACTTACGGCTTCTGCTGCGTTTTTCTTACAAGATGTAAATGCGAATAGAGCCATTACAGCTACTATCAAGATTGAATTTTTCATAATTTTTTTATTAAAATTTTAAGTGGCGCTAAATTAACTATTTTTTAGATACTACCGAAGTCCGCGTCCAATTTTATTCAACTTTTTAGCAGCATCGAATTCTTTGACTAATTTATCCAAAATACCGTTAATGAAAATACTGCTTTTTGGAGTAGAATACTCTTTAGCAATCTCTAAGTACTCATTAATAGTAGCACGAACAGGGATAGATGGAAAATGCAAAAATTCTGAAATTCCCATTTTCAAGATAATCATATCCATTTCTGCAATACGTTCTTTATCCCAATTCGGTGTTTTTCCTTCTATTTCAGCACCTAGTTTTTCATCATTTAACACAACTTTACGAAATAACTGCTTCGCATAATCTCTATCATCATCATTTTTATAAAGCTCAGGCAACAAAATGGTCCGTGCATTTTTTTCTGAAATCTTACCCAACATTTTTGCCATTGCTGTGTTGACAATTGGAAAATCATCAATCCACGTTAGACGTTTGTCTTCAATATATTCATAATATTTATCATTTGGAGCAATCACTTTCTTAAAAAGACTAACCAAGAAATCTTGATCCTCCTTAAAGCTTGTGTCTACTTTAAGCAGGTATTCCTTATAAAAATTTTGAGCTCTTAATTCTTTTAATAGAATGGTAACATACTCACCATCCAACTCCCAGTAATTAAGCTTTTTGTTTTTGATATAATTAGCAAGGTCTTCATGTTGCTCAATCAAATCGAGTACTTTATTGTCTAGAAAATTTTTACTAAAATTCTTTTCATCATTGGTCGCTAAATGTTTTTGCTGTGATGTTACTAAGAATTTACGTTCTGCATTTCGCATTTCTACTAGTAATTGCAAAGACAATGCATATAAGTCAAGCATTTGGTCAATGCTGTAGAATAAAAACTTTTCTTGCTTTTCAAGATCGGGGTTATTACTTTGGCGCAATGCATAAATAGATTGTAAAACCTTCACCCTAATATGTCTTCGTGTTAACATAGTATAAAAGAACTTAAATAATGATTGATATTAAAATTTCCGTTAGCGGAGATATTAAAAAACCGCACTACAAAGGTAGTGCGGTACAAAGATAATACTTTAAAAAAACTGTTTAGGCTTTTTCTGCTTTTCTTGCATCAATTCTTCCTTGTGCAATATTTAAAGCAGCTTGATGTGTAGTCATATCCTCCAACTCGGCTTTATTTAAAATTTCCAACGTTGTAGTATAAATATTTTCTGTTTTACGAATAATCTCTTGCTTCCCGTAGTTCTCTAGTTCAGCATATACATTAATAATACCTCCCGCATTAATTAAGAAATCTGGCGCATAGACAATACCCTTTTCACGAAGTAAAGCACCATGTTTGTTCTCATCTGCCAACTGGTTGTTTGCAGCACCAGCAATAACTTTCGCTTGCAATTGATTGATGGTGACGTCATTGATAGTAGCTCCCAAAGCACAAGGCGCATATATATCCATTTTCTCTTCGTAAAGGTTATTTCCTGTATAAATCTCTACACTATACTTATCACGAATTTCTTCCAAACGTTCTAGGTTAATGTCGGCAATAACTACTTTAGCACCTTCGTTACTTAGGTGTTCTACCAAAGCTTCTCCTACATTTCCAATACCTTGAACATATACGACTCTATTCTCTAAATCATCATTACCAAAAGCATACTTAGCAGAAGCTTTCATGCCCATAAAAGTACCATATGCCGTAATAGGTGATGGATTTCCTGCGCCTCCTTTTTCTTCACTAATTCCAGTTACATAAGGTGTCACAGTGCGAACCAAATCCATATCACTAGTTGCCATTCCTACATCCTCCGCGGTAATATACCTACCCCCTAAACCATGAACAAATTCACCAAACTTTAACATCAATTCTGGTGTCTTTTGTGTTTTGGCATCTCCTATAATTACAGCTTTACCTCCACCCAGGTTTAATCCTGTGATTGCCGACTTAAAAGTCATCCCTCGAGATAGACGCAAAACATCATTTAAGGCTTCTTGTTCGCTATTATATTGCCACATTCTAGTTCCTCCCAAAGCTGGTCCTAAGGTCGTATCATGAATTCCAATTATTGCTTTTAATCCTGTATCTTTGTCGTTGCAAAAAACGATTTGCTCATGATCTTGAAACGAAAATTGTCCAAAAACAGGATCCATTTTTTTAATATCTTTTGCAGAAATAATCTCTGTATTCATAGGTTTTATTTTTTCAAATCCTTAAAAAGGGCATGTAAAAATACTATATTACTGTTCATATATCAAAAACATTACTGCTAAAATGCGAATTTGTTAATAAATCCTCCTGCACTACATGAAAGAGCTCCAGTACCTTAATAAATACCTACGCAAATATAGAGGCAGACTATTGATAGGATTGATTATTACAATTATAGGAGCTATTTTTAAATTGGCGGTTCCTATGAAAGTAGGAGATTCTGTTACCCTTGTAGAGCAAAAAATAAATGGTGAGATTACAGACATGGCAGTTGTAGAAAGTCAATTATTGACTAACATACTTTTGTTATTGAGCGCAACACTGCTTGCGGCACTTTTTACATTTGTGATGCGGCAAACTATTATTGTGGTTTCAAGAAAAGTAGAGTTTGATTTAAAAAATGAAGTCTACCAACACTACCAAAAACTATCTTTAGGCTTTTACAAACAAAACCGTACCGGAGATTTAATGAATCGCATTAGTGAAGATGTTGGTAAAGTACGTATGTATATTGGCCCAGCTATTATGTATAGTGCCACAACTATTACCTTATTTATTGTTGTGATTAGCTATATGTTTTATTCAGATCCAGAACTCACTTTATATGCTATTGCCCCCCTCCCTATATTATCTATCATGATTTATAGACTGAGTATCGCCATTCACAAACGATCTACTGTAGTGCAACAATACTTATCAAAACTCACCACATTTACACAAGAAAGCTTTAGCGGTATTGGGGTAATTAAAGCCTATGGTATTGAACCTAGAATTACCAAAGAATTTATAACACTTTCCGAAGGCAGTAAAGACAAAAACATTGACCTTACCAAAGTACAAGCTTTATTTTTTCCATTAATGATGTTATTAATAGGGGCTAGTAATATCTTAGTCATTTATATAGGAGGCACCAAATTCATTAATGGGGAGATTCAAGATTTTGGAACTATTGTAGAATTTCTAATTTATGTAAACATGCTCACATGGCCAGTTGCTATTGTAGGTTGGGTTACCTCTATGATACAACAGGCAGAGGCTTCTCAAAAACGTATTAATGAGTTTTTAAAAACAGAGCCTACTATTGTTAATACTGCTGAAATATTAACACCTGTAAAAGGTAGTATTGCAATTAAAAACCTAAGCTTCACCTATGATGACACCAATATTACTGCATTAAAAAATATATCTTTCTCGGTAAATCCAGGAGAGACCCTTGTTATTTTAGGGAATACTGGTTCTGGAAAATCAACGATCCTAGAGCTTATTGGGCGCCTGTATGACACGCAAGACAACATGCTTTTCATAGACGAAACCCCTATCAAAAAACTGCATCTAAAAAGCTTACGCAATAGTATTGGCTATGTACCACAAGACGCTTTTTTATTTAGTGAAAGTATCAAAAAAAATATTAAATTTGGTAAAGAAGATGCCACAGATGATGAAGTAATCGATGCTGCAAAATTAGCTGCTGTACATAAAAACATTATAGGGTTTACTAAAGGATATGATACCGTACTAGGAGAAAGGGGTATCACCTTA
>JBNMOX010000161.1:0-4854 GCA_051275835.1 Patiriisocius sp. | reverse complement strand
GTTATCTGAGGATATGAAAAGTCAGTTTGCTACAATAAAACGAAAAGAAAAAATACAAAATACAATAAAAAACACAGGCTATAGTCAGCCGATTACAACAACACATATAGTAGAAAAAAAATCTAATATGATAGATACTTCAATGCCAAAAACGGCAACTAATACAATTGTCAAGATGGCAGAAAATGGTTTAAAATTACAAGACTTTAATGATCCGAATCATTTAAAAGATAAAAACATCATTTTCACCAAAGAAGATTTAATCGAATTTTCGGAAGGAAAAATCGGTAATGTTTTTGGCGCGGAATACAATATTATTGACCAATATAAACGCAGGGTGATGTTGCCAATGGATCCTTATTTATTGGTGAGTAGAGTTACCGGTTTAGATGCTAAATTAGGAGAATACAAGCCTTCTACCATGCAAACTGAATATGACATTCCGTACAACTCTGGTTATGCAACTGACACACAAATTCCTTGGGCAGTGTCTGTAGAATCTGGACAATGTGATTTAATGTTGATCTCTTATTTGGGGATCGATTTAGAGAATAAAGGAGATTATGTGTATCGTCTATTGGATTGTACCTTAACTTTTTTGGACGATTTACCTTTTGAAGGACAAACATTACGATATGATATTTCCATCAATTCATTTGTTCGAAATGGTCGTAATTTATTGTTTTTCTTTAGCTATGAGTGTTTTGTAGAAGACCGTATGGTGTTAAAAATGACGAATGGAGTCGCTGGTTTCTTTACAGATGAAGAATTGAGTAAAGGAAATGGAGTGGTGTATTCCGACAGTGAAAAGAAAGTTTTAGAAACTGTAGAAAAGAAAAAATTCATTCCTTTTTTAAGCACAAAAAAGACCGCTTTTGATATTGAAGATTTAAGACATCTAATCAATGGAGACGCGCATACATGTTTTGATGATATTTCTTATTTCCCCAATGGAAAAAACAAATCGATCCGACTCGCTCCAGAAAAAATGCTCATGTTGGATCGTATTACCAAAGCAGATGTCCATGGTGGTGCTTATGGCCTAGGAGAAATTATCGCTGAAAAAGATCTGAATCCAGACGATTGGTATTTCCCGTGTCATTTTAGAGATGACCAGGTATTAGCAGGTTCTTTACAAGCAGAAGGTGGTGGGAATCTGCTGCGTTTCTTTATGATGATGCTCGGATTACAACGCCTTAAAAAAGATGCCCGTTTCCAGCCTATTTACGGAATACCACAAAAAGTAAGATGTAGAAAAGAAGTAACCCCTACCGACACAAAATTAGTGTATCGCTTAGTGATTAAAGATATCGGCTTATTGCCTGATCCTTATGTAATAGGTGATTTAGAAATTATTGTAGACGGCGTGGTTACCGTTCATTTTGCCAACCTAGGATTACAATTAAGAGAAAAAGACAATCCAAAATACTTAGAACAACCCAAGAAAGTGACCGAGAATGTTTTGTTAAACGAAACCGACATCGAAACATTTGCTTTGGGTAGATTAGCAGACTGTTTTGGGCCAGAATATGCCGTTTATGACAATAGAGCATTATCGCGTCAACCAAATACCGATTTACAAGTAGTAAGCCGCGTGATTAAGATTGACGGGAAGCGTTTTGATTTCTCAAAGCCAACCAATATTTGGACAGAATATGATGTGCCTCAAGATGTTTGGTATTACAAACAAAATGCATCCATGACAATGCCTTATGCGGTATTGATGGAAATTGCCTTACAGCCTTGTGGATTATTAGGCGCTTATTTAGGAAGTACACTACAGTTCCCTGACAAAGATTTATATTTTAGAAACCTAGATGGTGATGGTGAGCTATTAGACTTGCCTTCAGGCACAGATTTTAGAGGAAAAGTGATTGAAAACAAATCAACGCTAACTTCTTCTACGGCATTAGGAGGTTTTGTGATTCAAAAATACTTGTTTGAAGTATCTGTAGCTGGCCATGTGTTCTATAAAGGATTTTCTTCTTTTGGATTCTTTCCGAAGGAAGCCTTAGCGCAACAAGTTGGTTTGGATAAAGGGGAAGATGTCGCAGCTTGGTATGTGCAAAACAAATTAACAAGCAAAGATTATTTCCAAATAAAATTAGATTCTTTATACGCAAAAATGAAACTGTATAAAGAAAATGATGCAACGAATACCTTCCGCTTGGCAGAAGATCAATTGAATCTATTAGACAGCGGTTTGGTGGTGAAAGATGGGGGTGAATTTAGCAAAGGGTATATCCATTGTTCCAAAGCAATTCACACGTACGATTGGTTCTTTACCTGTCATTTTTATTCTGATCCAGTAATGCCAGGTTCTCTAGGAGTAGAAGCTATTTCACAAGCCATGCAGTTATTTGCTTTGCAACAAGATTTAGGGAAAGACTTTAAAAACCCACGATTTGTTCAAGTAGAAAACAATAAAACCGAGTGGAAATACCGTGGGCAAATAAAAGTAAATGTGGAAAACATGCATTTAGAAGTGCATGTTAAAACCATAGAAAAGCGAGGAGATACTTTGGTGCTAATTGCGAATGCATATCTCTGGAATGAAGGCACCAGAATTTACCAATTAACAGATTTGGCCCTGGGGATTCAAGAAGTCTAATTCAAGGTGAAGAAAACTGGACTGGTTATTTTAGGTCGAATATATCTTTACCCCAGCCCTAAAGGGTGAATATATTCTTACATTAATAGTAGCATTAACGTTTTTGCTCCCTTAAAGGTTGGGATAACAAAAATTTGAAAAAAAACGAAGATATTTTCAACCCTAAGAGGAAATAACGATTAGGTAAAAAATTAAAAAAATAAACATTTGGTGCTTCAAAAGATGTCAATTATAGATAACAGGAGTTCCGAAATCAAAACATAAGAAAATGATTAACTTAAAATGGATAGGATCTCCCAGAGAGATTTCATTTGACATCAAAGGAATGTCTGATACATTGAAAAACAATGCCATACCTTGTTATGTCGTGAAAGATTTATCAGGTCGTATTGGAATTACCAATACGGGAAGCATCCAATCAGAAGGAAATGGTTTATTTTTAAAAGCCATAGTACCTGCGTTTACCGCAGAAGATTTTGGGGATGCTTCGTTTAAAGAAGATTATAAACTAAAATACGCCTATAAAGCAGGTGCCATGGCAAACGGAATTGCCTCTACCGATATGGTGGTCGCTTTAGGGAAAAATGATATGATGGGTTCTTTCGGTGCTGCGGGGATGATTCCTTCGCGCGTTGAAGAAGCCATTGCAACGATTCAGAAAGCCTTGCCTACTCAGGCCTATGCTTGTAATCTTATCCACAGCCCCATTGAAAAAGCCCTGGAAGAAGGTGCCGTAAACTTGTATATAGCACATGGCGTACACGTGGTAGAAGCTTCTGCGTACATGAACTTGTCAGAGCAAATTGTAAAATACAGAGCTGTAGGATTGAGTTTAGATGCCCAAGGTGAAATTGTCATTGCCAATAAAGTGATTGGTAAGATCTCTAGAAAGGAAGTAGCCACACGATTTATGTCGCCAGCTCCAATCCAATTTTTAGACAAATTATTGGCTGCTGGGAAAATCACACAACAACAATATGAATTGGCTCAAAAAGTGCCTATGGCTGATGATATTACTGTAGAATCTGATTCAGGTGGACATACCGACAACCGCCCATTGGTCGTTTTATTCCCTATCATTTTACAGTTAAGAGACGAGATTCAAGAAAAATACCAGTATAAAAAACAAATTAGAGTTGGTGCCGCTGGAGGAATAGGAACTCCTTCCTCCGCCTTAGCTGCTTTTGCTATGGGTGCCGCTTATTTGGTCACTGGTTCTATCAACCAAGCGTGTATAGAATCTGGAACTTCGGACGCCGTGAAGGAATTACTCACCAAGGTAGCTTCTACAGATGTGACCATGGCTCCTGCTTCCGATATGTTTGAATTGGGTGTAGAATTGCAGGTCTTAAAACGAGGGACCTTGTTTGGTGCCAGGGCCAAGAAATTATACGAGATATACAACCGCTATGAAGGCATTGATGCCATTCCTGTAGACGAAAGATTAAAGTTAGAAAAACAAACTTTTAAAATGCCTCTAGAAGCCGTATGGGATGGTTGTGTAAGCTTCTTTGAGGAAAGAGATCCTGAGCAAATCGAAAAAGCGAAAGGAAATCCAAAGCGTAAAATGGCTTTGATTTTCCGTTGGTACTTAGGCCTGTCTTCCAATTGGGCCAATGCAGGTGATCCAAACAGAGTAATGGATTATCAAATTTGGTGTGGCCCTGCCATGGGTGCCTTTAATGAATGGACTAAGAAGTCCTATTTAAGCCAAGCAAAAAACAGAAAAGTTGCCGATGTAGCGAACCACTTGTTAGCAGGTGCTGCTTATTTACATAGAATCAATACCATCAAAGATCAAGGAGTGGATTTACCGCTTGAATTATTGCATTTGGATATTGAAGATAGGCTCTTATAATAAGGTTAAAAGCTACCTCTTATATTATGAGAAATGTTTATAGTATTTTCAATACTCATTTAAAAAAAATGGAGGCTATTTGGGGTCAATCTTTTTATAAGAAAAACATACTGGAGAAACTCTTTAGGGATGTCCAAGCATCTCCATTCCATCCCCTGCCAACATGGGAACAGTATGCATTTACTGGTGAGCGGTTGCTGAAATAATCTGCTGTGAACCATTAGAAAATAAAAAACGCCCTTGCTTATGCAGCAAGGGCGTTTTTTATAAGATGAAAGGGCAGCTATTTTTTAACCATTCTTTTCACCACATTTGTTTCATTATTAAATAGGTGGATCATATACATTCCAGCAGAAAGATCAGATACATTAATTGTTTGCTCACG
>JBNMOX010000160.1:0-4858 GCA_051275835.1 Patiriisocius sp. | reverse complement strand
ATTATAGAATTATTAGCAAACACATCCTTCCCAACATTATGGCACCCGTTATTATTATAAGCGCGGCCAATTTTGCTGGAGCGATCCTGATAGAAAGCGGACTTAGTTTTTTAGGAATTGGAGCCCAACCACCCATGCCAAGTTGGGGCGGAATTATAAAAGATCATTATAGTTATATCGTATTGGGTAAGCCCTACCTAGCGATCATTCCAGGACTTGCTATTATGAGTTTAGTGACCGCATTTATGCTCGTGGGTAATGCACTGCGAGATGCCTTGGATGTGAAAAATTAAAGCGGACATGAAAAGAAAATATACCTACCCCATCGTTGTGGTTATTGTCACAGTTGTACTCTATTACTTGCAGAAATCTGTAGATGAAGCTATCCAAGTGTATCCTGAAACCACGGAGATGGCACTCGTGAAAAATTCAAATGAATTTGATGTTTCTTTGCTGCCTTCTTCTACAACAGGGGCAATTGTATCTCATAATAGTTATACCTTGTCGTATTCCGAAAAACATGAGCAGGCAGAATGGGTTGCTTATACTTTAGAAGAAAAGCATATTTCAAATAATGATTTTAAAAGACCGTATTTTATAGAAGATCGCGATGTAAAATCTAAATCTGCAGATTGGAAAAATTATAAAAACTCTGGGTTTGATCGTGGGCATTTATGTCCGGCAGGGGATCGTACATTTCATTACGATGCTTATCATGAAACATTTTTAACGAGTAATATCAGTCCGCAATTACACTCCTTCAATGCTGGAATCTGGAATAGCCTAGAACAAAAAGTGCGGTATTGGGCGGCTAGGTATACTACTGTTTATGTAATTACGGGAGGCGTTTTAGAAACCGGACTTAAAACCATTGGTGATGAGCAGGTATCTGTACCCAATGAGTTTTATAAAATTGTTGTAGATAAATCTGGTGGACGCTATAAAGTAGCTGCCTTTATTATGCCAAATAAAGCGATTAAAGGTTCTTTTTATGAGTATGCTACAACGGTAGATGTCATAGAAGCTAAAACAGGAATAGACTTTTTTCCTGAATTACCAGATGCTATTGAAAACTCGCTAGAGGCTTCTTTAGATATGAAGTTTTGGGAATAATATATTAATGATAAAGGATGCTGAATATTATTTATGTGTTTAATAATTTAAGCCATCCAATCTTACAAAAATGTAGCGTATTGTTCTGTAGTACCTTCGCGTTATTTTTTTGTTTAGCAAAAGTTGCAAATAAATAATGGCTCGCCACCCCAACCTATTTAGGTATAGTAATAGTTTGAAGCATCCAGCCTTACAAAAATAAAGAGTAAAATGGTGAAGCCCCATAAGCCAGAGCCACCATAGCTGAAAAACGGTAAAGGAATACCTACCGTTGGAAATAAGCCTGTTACCATACCTACATTTACAAAAAAATGAAAGAATATAATAGCTGCTACACTATAGCCATATACCCTTGCAAATTGACTTTTCTGCCGTTCGGCAAGGACTAAGACTCTTACTGTTAAAAAAACAAATAAAAGCACAACCCCCAGACTCCCTATAAAGCCCCATTCCTCTCCAACGGTGCTAAAGATGTAATCTGTGTGTTGTTCGGGTACAAAATTACCTTTTGTTTGTGTTCCTTCTGTCCATCCTTTACCAAACCAGCCACCACTTCCAATGGCAATTTCACTTTGATTGGTATTATATCCAATTCCTTTTGAATCTATTTCTTTTCCTAATACAATATTAAACCGGTCTCTATGTCTTTGTTCAAAAACATTGTTAAATATATAACTTACCGAAAAAGCAAAACCAATACAAGCTACAGCAATAGTTGCATATTTAAACAGGTTGGGTTTGCGCTTTCTTTTTTTGTTTTTTAAGAAAACACCTATGGTGATAATTGCCACCAATAAAGCTATCCAAGGGGCATCTACTGCTAATGTTCCTACAAAAAGAGCAGCAGCAAAAAAACCCAATAAGAGATATATAAAATGCAAGCCTTCACGATACAAGGGGAATATAAAAGCAGCATAAATTAAGGCACTTCCTGGGTCAGGCTGCGGAATAATAAATATAGCAGGTAATGCTAGGATTAGAAAAGCTTTAAGCTGATCCTTAAAAGCATTCATGTTGGTTTGTATATCACTCACATACTTAGCCAGGGCCAATGCTGTAGCTGCTTTGGCAAACTCACTGGGTTGTAACCCGAAACTGCCAAAGTTGTACCAAGATGTAGCTCCATTAATGTTTTTACCAAAGAAATAAAGCCCGAGTAAAGATACTAACGAAACAATATAAATAATGCTTGAAAAACGCTCATAAAATTTTGCTTCTATTGCTAAAATGAAAATTATGAGACCTATACTTAATACAATAAATAATAGTTGCCGAGTATAAATATGGCTTAAGTCAAAAAAACTGGTGGTGTCTTCAGTATAAGAAGCAGAGTAAATATTTACCCATCCAATAAATACCAATGCTATGAACAATAGCATGATAATCCAATCAAATTTTAACGTTCTTTTTCCAAGTGCCATTATTGATTGATTTTGTAAGGCTCTCCAGAATAAGGTTTGGCATATTCTTCTTCCAAACTTCCATTAAGTACTTTGGTTTCAAGATCTGTTCTAGATATTTCTTTTTTTAAGTATTTTTCAATCATTAAACTTGCTATGGGCCCAGCCCAACGTGAACCCCAGAAACCATTTTCAACAAAAACGGCAATGGCTATTTTTGGGTTGTCTTTAGGAGCAAAAGCTACAAAAACAGAGTGATCTGTCAATTGTTTTACGCTTCCATTTATTCTTCTGTAATTTTCTGCCGTTCCCGTCTTTCCGCAGATTTCTATATCTTTTACTTGAAAAGATCTTGCCGTACCATTTGTATAGACTTCATGCATACCCTCAACAACAGGATCAAAATAAATAGGGTCAATTGTTGTTTGGTGTATACTAGTGAATTTGCTAGGAATGGTGTCAGAATCTTGTATTTTCTTAATAATATGGGGGCGTACCCACCAACCTTTATTGGCGATAGCTGAAGTAAAATTGGCCATTTGTATTGGTGTTAATAATACTTCTCCTTGGCCAATAGCATTAGATATGGTAGCTGTTGCATACCACTTATTCGTTGGGTATTTGGTGTTGTAGGTTTCAGAACTTGGTATTTTACCTCTACTTCCTACGGGTAAATCATAACCCATGTAATTCCCTAATCCAAAACTTAGTAAATGATTACGCCAATTGTCAATACCTTCTTGAGGGGTATCGTATTTTTCGATAACACGCCTATATAGGGTGCAGAAATAGGTGTTACAAGATTTAGCAATACCACCTTGCATACTCAAGGGACTCTTATGGGCATGACAGGCAAGCTTCCGGCCCTTTGATCCATAAAAATAACCTCCTCTACAGGTGATTTTTTCGTTGATAGTTGCTACATGCTCTTGCATAGCAATGAGTGCTGTAAGCGTCTTAAAAGGTGACCCTGGTGGATATTCGGCCTTAAGTCCTCTGTCAAATAAAGGAATGGCTATGGTATCATAATATAATTTAGTGAAATTTTGAGATCGATCTCTACCAACCAATAAACTAGGGTCGTAATAGGGGGCTGTTACTAAAGATAAAATCTCGCCAGTTTTAGGTTCCAGAGCAACAATACCTCCTCGCTTATTGGTAAATAACTTTTCCCCATAGGCTTGTAAAACAGCATCAATGGTAAGGGTAATGTCTTTGCCACGTTGTGGTAAGGTGTCAAACATGCCTTCTTTGTATTTGCCTATATCTCTATTAAATCTATCTTTTTGAATGTATTTGACTCCTTTTGTACCCCTTAAAACTTCTTCATATTGTTTTTCAATCCCAGTCATACCAATGATTTCTCCCATTTCATAGACGGGATTTTTATCAATAATATTTTGGTCTACTTCACGGATATAGCCTAATACGTTTGCAGAATGAGAAATTTCATAATCTCGTAATGATCTTTTCTGAATAAAAAACCCTTCATATTTGTGCATCTTTTCAGAGAGTGCAGCATATTCTTCTTTCGTAAGCTGCAGTATTATAGGAGAAGCTAGGCGCGGAGAATATCGTCTTGCAACGCTTAGCCTTTCCAGTAGTTTTTCTTTTGAAATTTTAAGCAAACCACAAAACTCTAGCGTATCCATTTCTTTGACTTCCCTTGGGATCACCATCACATCATATGAGGGCTGGTTTTGAACTAATAAGGTTCCGTTTCTATCAAAGATGTAGCCCCGTTGTGGGAAATCATATGCTGTTTTTACTGCATTGTTTTCAGAAAGCTTCGCAAATGAAGTATCATAAATTTGCAAATAAAATAGCCTCCCGGTAAATACAAGACCAGTTACAAGTATAATTAAAAGCAATAAAAATTTTCTCATTTAAAATTTCAGTAGTAATCCTTGAAGAAACGTATCTTTTTATTTTTCTTTCTTATTAAACAAAAGTAGTGCACATAGAATAAGCAACACGCTAAATACTCCAGAAAATAACGTAGACTTTAGTATAAGAAGTATGTTTGATGTGCTAAATATTTCTAAAGAAAAGAGAACGATGTGATGTAGCATTACCATAAGGGTAATATAAAGGAGTCGCTCTGTAAAGGTAACCTTGTTTAATTTCAATGTGTTGTACTCGTAACTCACTCCAAAAGAAAATTTCAATAAGGTAGGGCGTATAAATCCTATAAAGACACTAGCTGCTGCATGTACCCCGCCAGAATCTGAAAAAAAGTCTATGCTAAGTCCTAATAAAAAACTCAAAAAAATCAAAAGCGTTTTGCTTCCGTCAAAAGGAAATAGTAAGATAAAAATGAGATATAAATATGGGTTTACATACCC
>JBNMOX010000159.1:0-4866 GCA_051275835.1 Patiriisocius sp. | reverse complement strand
AAAAACGGAGGTACATATTATTTCAAAATACAGCGCTATCGAAAATTTTGAGACACCAAACATAGGAATACAACGCGGTAATGAAATAAAAAACCTACTCACAACATTAGGAATTGATAGTACTAGAGTCATTGTAAAGTCCAGTATAGAAGAAATAAAATTCTCTACAGACAACAGCTATTCAAATGCAATCGGTTTTGAGTTTAAGCATTTAAACGAAGACCACATTGCTTTAGTTACTCCAGAAATTACTGCAATTCCAGAAGTTATTACTTTTTATCCTAGAATATCAGACTCTGGTATTCTAAAGAGTAAAAAACTAGATGAATTAGTCGAAACTGTTATAAACATCTTTGAAGAAGACCCTACAATCAAAATTACCATTGTTGGCCACACAGATAATTCTGGAACTGCTAATGAGAATTATAACCGAGGTCTCAACTATGCAAAAGATGTTCGTTGGTATCTTGTCACAAAAGGCAAAATTGATAGATTGAAAATCAAAGTATCTTCAAAAGGTGATGTTGAACCTTTACGGAGTAACAGAACAAGAAATGGCCGTAGCGCAAACAAAAGAGTTGAGTTACTTATTGAATAACATATGACAGCTATAGACAATTATATAAATCAATTACAAACGCTAGAATTTATAAGTGTTCTTATTTTAATGCTAAGCACTTTTTTAATTGGCTATTTCTCTGGATTCTTTTTAGAAAAAAACAAGAAGAAAACTTTGATAAATTCACTAAAAAATGAAATAAACACGCTTAAAGCATCTAAAAAAATCAACGATATTGAAACTATTTTTACAGAAATTAAACCAAAAATAATTCAGGTTCTAAAAGAAACCCAAAGGCAAGAAGATAGTATTATATATCAAAAAAAATCGAAAGAGAATATCGTAGAACAAACGCGTAACGATTTTATAAATCACAGTCCAAAAAAATTAACGTTAGACTTTGAAATTTTTGGTTTTGGTGATAAATACAATCCAGATTCTCTTGCAGAAATTGAAGGAATTGGTCCATACACTGAAGAAAAACTTAATGAAATAGGTATCTATAATTTCAAACAAATAAGTAGGTTACAACCTAAAGATATATACACAATTACAAATCTAATAGACTTCTTTCCCGGAAGAATAGAACGTGACGATTGGATTGGCCAAGCAAAATTACTTATCTTAACATACTAAAACATGAAACTAGCAACATTGGATTGGGCAATAATAGTGCTCTTTTTTATTATTTTCTTAGTTATTGGTGTTGTGGTTTCAAAAAGAGCTGGGAAAAACACACAGGAATTCTTTTTATCTGGACGTAATATGCCCTGGTGGTTACTAGGTGTTTCTATGGTTGCTACTACATTTGCAGCAGATACACCTGGACTTGTAACAGAACTAGTAAGACAAAATGGAGTCTCTGGAAACTGGGTGTGGTGGGCATTTTTATTAACAGGAATGCTAACCGTTTTTTTCTATGCTAAACTATGGAGACGCTCTGGTATTAATACCGATTTAGAATTTTATGAACTCCGTTATAAAGGAAAGGCAGCTGGTTTTTTAAGAGGGTTTCGAGCTATTTATTTGGGTGTTATTTTTAATGTTATCACCATGGCAGGCGTGTGTTTAGCAGGTGCGAAAATTGCCAACATATTACTCGGTATTTCTCAAGAACAAACCCTTATTATTTCTTCTATCATTGTGGTTATCTACTCTTCTTTGGGTGGTCTCAAAGGGGTTCTTATTACAGACATGATACAGTTTATCATTGCGATGGTTGGCTCTATATGGGCAACTATTTATATTTTAGACATACCAGAAATTGGCGGATTACAGAACTTATTAACGCATGAAAATGTAGCTGGAAAACTAGATATATTTCCAGATTTTAATGATACTGAAATGCTAATCACATTATTCATTATTCCTTTTGCTGTTCAATGGTGGAGCACTTGGTACCCTGGAGCAGAGCCAGGTGGCGGTGGTTATATTGCCCAGCGTATGCTAGCTGCTAAAGATGAGAAACACGCTACATGGGCAACCCTCTTCTTTAATTTTGCACACTACGCATTAAGACCTTGGCCATGGATTTTGGTTGGTCTTGCCTCCTTAGTACTCTTTCCTACGCTAGATAGCATTGCTGTAGCCTTTCCGGGATTGAATCCTGAAATGCAAGGACATGATGTTGCCTATGCTGCCATGATGACTTATTTGCCCGCCGGATTAATTGGTATTGTTATGACTTCATTAATAGCAGCATTTATGAGTACCATTTCAACTCAGCTTAACTGGGGAAGTTCTTATATCGTAAATGATTTTTATGGACGTTTTATAAACCAAGGAGCAACAGAAAAACAAAAGGTATTGGTAGGTAGGGTTTCAACAGTATTATTAATGATCTGTGCCGCTTTATTCTCTTTCTATCTTAAATCTGCGAAAGATGTGTTTGATTTACTATTACAAATTGGTGCAGGAACTGGATTATTATTTATTTTACGATGGTTTTGGAAGCGTATTAATCCCTACAGTGAAATTGCAGCAATGGTCCTTTCTTTTGTTATTGCAATCTTTTTCTTTGTCAACAAAAGCCTAGATACTCCATTGTTTGAACTAGCAGGATATTGGCAACTTATATTAGGAGTCGTTATTACTACGATAGGCTGGGTGTTTGTTACCTTGCTTACAAAGCCTACAGATGCAGATACATTAGCTACTTTTGAACAACTCATCTTTGGAGAAGAAAGTAAGTTTCATAACATACAATATAAAATACTTGCTTTTATGCTAGCAGTAATTGGGACCTATAGTTTCTTATTTGCAACAGGGTATTTTATCTATGGAAAAATAACTACTGCAATAATTCTTAGTGTAGTCTCTCTAATTGCTGCTGGGGTACTAATAAAAATTTGGAAAAAAATTGCTTAAACTACTGAACATTTTATCATAAAAAAGCGCTGCAATTGCAGCGCTTTTTTTATTTTTAATCGTACTTTATTTATGATGCATAAAAGCTTGTTTACCTAGCAACACTTCTTCCGTTTCTACATTGTCTTCATCTGGCACACAACAGTCTACAGGGCATACCGCTGCACATTGTGGCTCATCATGAAATCCCTTACATTCTGTACACTTATCTGCAACAATATAATATATTTCATCACTTACAGGTTCTTGAGTTTCACTAGCATCAACTGCTTTACCATTAGGAAGTACAAGACTACCTTCAAGATCAGTTCCGTCTGCATAACGCCAATCGTCTGCGCCTTCATAAATAGCTGTATTTGGGCATTCCGGCTCACAAGCTCCACAGTTAATACATTCGTCTGTTATAATAATTGCCATGGGGTTTTTATCTCTTTAATTTTTGCAAATTTAACGCCTATCGATGGCACTTGCAAATACATCCTGATAAATTGGCAAAATATTTTGTTTCCATACTGGATTACAAGGAAGTATTAGTTGATATTTTCTACCTTTGTAATTCGTTTTTATATACTATGATCCTACAAGAAAGAATAGACGCATTTGTACATTTAGGAAAATTTATAGCGCAATTTTCTTGCGCTCCCGAGAAAGCTTCTTGCGACAAGCCTTCTGACATTTCCATGCTAGATACTTTGGTTCTTCATAATGATCCTTTTTTCGAAGAAATGAAGCAAACACTTCATGCTACACACCATGAAAATACTTGGTTTACTTATGGAAATCTTGCTTTTGCTTGCCAAAGTTGGTCCAACGCATTAACACAAGAGCAATTAACGAAATGGTTGTCGAAATATACTATTTACGAGGAACTTACACCAAAAACCGTTGCTATTGTGATGGCTGGGAATATTCCTTTGGTTGGCTTTCATGATTTTTTATCGGTATTACTTTCTGGTCATAAAGTACAGGCAAAATTATCATCTAATGATAAAAGACTATTGCCTTTTTTGGCTCAGTATTTATGTGCTATAGAGCCAAGGTTTAAAGATCTGATTGCGTTCACCAATGAAAAATTAGAGCGCTTTGATGCCGTGATAGCAACAGGAAGTAATAATACCGCTACATATTTTGAGCATTATTTTGGTAAATACCCACATATTATTCGTAAAAACAGAAATGCTGTAGCTATTATTACTGGAAATGAATCACCAGAAGAAATGGAAGCTTTGGCAGATGATGTCTATCGCTATTTTGGACTAGGATGTCGTAATGTTTCAAAAATATACCTTCCTGAAGAATACAATCTAGATCATTTTTTTAATGGGATGTATTCCTGGAAGGAAGTTATTAATAACCATAAATACATTAATAACTACGATTATAACAAAGCGGTTTATTTGATGAGCAATATGAAATTGTTTGATAATGAATTTATGTTACTCAAAGAAGATACGGGCTTCTCTTCACCAATTTCTGTAGTTTTTTATGAGCGCTATAAAGATATCGCTAACGTACGTAAACAATTAGAAGCTCAAAAAGAAAACATACAATGTGTTGTTTCTCAAGAAGATATTCCATTTGGTGTTGCACAAACACCAAAATTATGGGAGTATGCTGATGACGTCGACACTTTAAAATTCTTGATATCATTATAATAACTTCACATATTTTTATAAATAAATTCTGCTATATTTTACATCTTTGCAACACAAATTACATCCATGAAAAAACATAATTTTAGTGCAGGGCCATGCATCTTACCACAATCTGTACTAGAGCAAGCTAGTAAAGCTGTTATCAATTTTGATAATCTGGACTTATCACTACTAGAAATTTCTCATCGCAGCAAAAATTTTGTAGCCGTTATGGAACGTGCAAAAGAACTAGCACTTGAACATTTAGACCTACAAAATAAAGGGTATGAAGCCTTGTTTTTACAA
>JBNMOX010000158.1:0-4880 GCA_051275835.1 Patiriisocius sp. | reverse complement strand
GCGTTATATGAAGGGGAAGCGACAAAGCACAGTAGAGCCCGTATTTGGTACACTAACTCAATTTATGGGTTTAAGAAAAATCAATACCATTGGTATAAAACAAGCACATAAAGTGATGCATTTGTCTACTATGGCTTATAATTTAAAGAAGTATTTAAAATTCATACAGAAACGTTCAAAAAGTGGGGCGGGACAGCTTGTTTTTATCGTTTTTGTAAAAAGGAGCTTTGTAACATTATTTAGACCACGTATATGCCTTGATTAGGTACCCATGATTAACTAGTTGATAAGAAAAAAGCCTCTTAAAAGAGGCTTAAATAGTTCTGTTTTTATTGAAATTTGTGACTTGCGCAACGATTACCAGTGTTAGCGACTATTTTTTATTTTCAGGATATTAGTATTGTCAAAAATGGAAATATGAAAGCCAAAATCGCAACCATTGTATTTCCTATATAAAATTGGTTATATTCTCTTTGTTCCCAACTCGTTTGCATATATCCAGTCACTAGTGGTTCATCCTTAGATATTTTCAAGAATAATGTTCTTACTATCCAATAGTAAATCGTGCATCCAAACCTCCTTTTATATGACGGGTAAACTTTTTAGTTAAACCGTGCTTATAACCATCAATTTTAGGTGTAGTTTTCACACTCGTTTAAAATTTAAATTTTGCTAAACGACACACAGAAAGGCTTGTAGGATAGTGTAATCGCCTATTTAAAAGATAGGCGAGTTTGAAAAAAAATATTACTTTTGCAAACGATATTAACTTGTCAAAACACAAAGCAACAACAATAAAGAATCATATAGCTTTTTAAATAGTTTTAATGCTTAACGAGCTCTTCATACATATACCTCTCATACACGGGAATATACTGAAGTAATCCTTCTAAGTATTGATATTGGTGAAGATTTCAGAGTAGCACTAGAGGGAATGAAACAGCTGCCTAATAATTTAAAAATCGGGGTATATGCAGCTTATCTTTATTATAATAAACGGAATCTTGACAGGTACAAGAATTGAACAAGCTATTTTTGATTACAACCCTCAAGTAATATCAAGAATTCAACTTCTTTTATTTCCGCTTAAATATTCGTTTTATAAATTCTCGTTGCTTTTATCACCTTTAGTTCTAACTCATATTTTTGAAATGAGCTCTAAAAAAATTAAAAACGTATGAAGGTTGCAGTCATCGGTTCAGGAATTGGTGGCTTGGCTACTGCTTGCAGATTGGCGGCCAAGGGACACGAAGTAACTGTATTTGAAAAAAATGCATCTCCTGGTGGAAAAATTAGCGAAATTACTAGGGAAGGGTATAGATTTGATACCGGTCCCTCCTTATTTACATTGCCAGAATTAGTGGAAGAACTTTATATTGCTACTGGTGAAACTGTTCCATCAACTTTTGCATACAAAAAACTTGAGGTGTTATGTAAATACTTCTATCCCAGCGGTGAAAGTCTTGTTGCATGGTCAGATCAACAAAAATTCACGGACGAATGTGTTGAAAAGCTTGGAGAAGATGCTTCCAATATCTCCAAATATTTTAAGAATGCTTCAATAATGTACAAAATTACAGCAGATATTTTCCTTTTTAACTCCTTACACAAGGTTAAGAATTTAATGAAATTTTCGGTTTTGAAATCCCTGTTTCAGATTCATAAGATTCGATTTTACAAAACCATGCATGGTGATAATAAGCGTAATTTCAAAAGTCCATTGCTTGTTCAATTGTTCGATAGGTATGCCACTTACAATGGCTCTAATCCATATAAGGCACCTGCTACACTAAACGTAATAGCACATCTCGAAAACAATCTGGGGGCCTATTTCCCTGAGCAAGGAATGTATTCCATTATAAAGAACATATACGAACTTGCTCTAAAAAAAGGGGTCCATTTTAATTTTAACACATTAGTTAAGACCATCGAAATTAAGAATAAAAAGGCTGTAGGGCTAAGAGTAGGAGATGAAACACTGGCTTTTGATAGCATAATATCAGATTCAGATATCAACTATGTTGTAAATAATATGATGGATCACCCACAAAAAAAACGATTCAATCGCTTAGAGCCTTCATCGTCGGCACTGGTGTTTTATTGGGGAGTAAACAAGGAGTTTCCAGAATTAGATTTGCATAACATTCTTTTCAGTGGTGATTATAAAGAAGAGTTTAATAAGCTCTTTATAGAAAAAACTATTGATACAGACCCTACCGTTTATATTTTTGTGAGTTCAAAAATGATAAAAGATGATGCCCCGAAAAATTGTGAAAACTGGTTTGTAATGGTTAATGCTCCCGCTAACAGTAAAGAAAATTGGGAGGATCTGATACGTACAACCAAACAAAATATTATTAATAAAATCAATAAATCTCTTAAAACGAATATTGAAGATTATATTGAATACGAGAAAATCGCTTCACCCGTAACCATTGAACAAAATACGCTTAGTAAAGGAGGAGCACTTTATGGAAACTCTTCGAACTCCATGTTTTCGGCTTTCTTAAGACACCCAAACTTCCTCAAAAGTGTCAATAATTTATATTTCGTTGGAGGAAGTGTACATCCAGGTGGCGGAATACCTCTTTGTTTGGCGAGTGCTAAAATTGTTGCTAATGAAATACCTGCACAATAAATGAACCGGACAATTAAATACTTAATGAACGAGGGGATTCCTATAACTTTCACCATTTTATACTTTGTAGGATTGGCTCTATATTTTATCCCTCTCACCCGCAATTTGTTTATATTAATTACACCATACACATTAGTTTTAGTGACCGTGGCAATCTTTTCACATCACAAAGACTGGAATATAAAAACCATTGCCGTTTTAGCAGGTATTTTCACTCTAAGTATTGTAATCGAAATTATTGGAGTAGCAACGGGTGCGATTTTTGGAGTGTATGAATACGGCAAAGGGCTTGGTTTCAAAATAGCTGATGTACCTGTTGTTGTTGGCCTTAATTGGATTTTCTTAGTATATGCTTCCAATGGTATAATCTCTAAATTCACATCCAAGAACATTTTAATTATATTAGGTGCAGCATCACTGATGGTAGTATATGATATCGTTCTTGAAAAAGCTGCTCCTCTAATGGACATGTGGGTATTTTCTGAGAACAACCCTCCTGCAAATAACTATGTCATGTGGTTCCTTCTTGCTTTACTCTTCAATGTGGCACTCCAGGTATTTAAAGTAAGCACAGTAAACACCCCTGCTAGATGGCTTTTTTTCATACAATTAGGATTCTTTGTTATTATAATAAATCACTATTTAATTTTCTGAAATGATACGAGCCAACCACAGCAAATTCTGGATGAAATTTTCTAAATATTACACGAAAATTTTAATAAGTATTTTTTTTGGGAGTATAAAATACAAAGGTCAGTACGAAGAAAAAGAACTTCCAATTTTAATGATCAGTAATCATTTCTCGTTTTACGATGGCTTTATTCAAATCTTATTAAACTTCAAAGTTTTTAAGCGAAGGTTTAATTTTATGATGCTTGAAAAAGAGCTGAGTAAAAACATGATATTAACTAAAATTGGTGCTAGTTCAATTAGCAAGGGTAAGCGTTCAAGTATAGCCAGTATTGATTATGCTGTAGAAATGTTACAGGATAAAGAGAACCTATTTTTGTTTTTTCCGCAAGGAAAAATTAAGAGCATATATACACGAAAGTTTACTTTTGAAAAAGGCCTACTTTCCTATATTTTAGAAAACACAAAAAATGATTTCCAATTGGTTTTTAATATTAACCTTATTAATTATGGAACCAACCTTAGGCCTGATTTATGGGTGTATTATGAAACACAGACCCTCAGTAAAAATACAAATGCAGAGGATGTAGAACGAGAATTTAATCGTTTTGCAAAAGCGTGTTTTACAAAACAAGGCGTAAAATGATTTATTTCTGTTATTTTCTAATAACCTTGCTCATTATCAGATTGCTTATAGCACTTGTTAATTATCTTTCGTTTGCTTATTTACCAAAGATAATGTCATTAACAACAGCACCAAATGTTTCAATTTTAATACCTGCTCGCAATGAGGAAGAAAATATTGGAACTTTACTAAAGCAATTATCAACGTTTGAATACAGTATGCTTGAAATCATTGTCTACAATGATCATTCAACCGATAAAACGGAAAGCATTGTTAAGGAGTGGGCAACACTTAAACCTAATATTAAACTATTAAATGCAGATGTACTTCCACAAGGCTGGTTAGGAAAGAATCATGCCTGTCACCAATTATCACAAGCCGCTACGGGTAATATATTACTCTTTTTAGATGCAGATGTAAGCGTGGGGAAAGACTTAATTAAACGAAGCATTAGTCATCTTCAGAAATACGAACTTCACTTGTTATCGATATTTCCAAAGCAAATAGTGACCTCTCTCGGAGAAAAAGTTTCGGTCCCTCTAATGAACTGGATTTTGTTAAGTTTACTTCCACTTGCTCTAATTCGAAAGTCAAAGAACGAAGTGTTTTCTGCAGCCAATGGGCAATTCATGATGTTTAAAGCAGATACGTATAAAGCAATATGGCCTCATGAAATATGTAAGTCTCATAAAGTAGAAGACATTGCTATTATAAGACTATTTAAACAAAAAGGCCTCACCAGTGATACGCGCTTAGGAGATAGCGATATTTCTTGTCGGATGTATGTTGGACTAGGTGATGCCATTGAGGGCTTCACAAAAAATATATTCGAACTCTTTGGAAATAGCATTCTACTAACTATTACCTTTGGGTTTTTAACTACAATTGCCCCCTTTGTGGTGTACTTCACGATGGGAGTATGGTGGTTAACTGCGTACATTGCAGGTGTAATATTAATTCGATTTTTTGTAAGTTTGGCAAGTCGAC
>JBNMOX010000157.1:0-4896 GCA_051275835.1 Patiriisocius sp. | reverse complement strand
TAGCTTCTGTTAATTTTTCAAAATACATTTGTACCCAAGAGGGTATACCGCTTATCACGGACATGTTTTCATCTTTAGTTTCTTTAACAATAGCATCTACTTTGGTTTCCCAGTCTTCTATGCAATTTGTTTCCCAAGAGGGAAATCTGTTTTTTAAAAGGTATTTAGGAACATAATGTGCTACAATGCCAGAGAGCCTTCCTACACCAATACCATTCTGTTCTATCATTTCTGGACTGCCTTGTAGGAAAATCATTTTCCCATCCACAAGTTTGGCGTTTCCTGTTTCATTAATATAACATAAGAGGGCATTGCGGGCAGCTTCGACATGAGTTGGCATAGACTCTTTGGTTAAGGGGATGTATTTTGCGCCAGATGTTGTTCCAGATGTTTTTGCAAAATATAATGGTTTTCCAGGCCAGAGAATATCTTCTTCTCCTGCTACCACACGGTCTATATAATTACGTAAGGCTTCATAATCTCTTATAGGTACTTGAGCCGCAAAATCTTGGTAAGAGGATACTTTAGTAAAGCCATGATCTTTACCAAAGGCAGTATTTTTGGCCGTGGCAATTAAATGTTTAAACACCTTCTCTTGTGTTGCCACAGGATTGGATGCCCATCGTTTGATGCGATGTACTGCAATTTTTGCAAATATTTTTGCTCCTTTAGCTTTTAGTGACACTATTTATGGTTTTTGGTTTAATCAAAGTCGATGTAATCTTGCGGGTTCACAGGGTACCCTTCCCGCCATAACTCAAAATGTAAATGAGGTCCTGTTGTTAATTCTCCTGTATTACCCACCGTAGCAATGACCTCTCCCCCTTTTACAATCTCTCCTTGGTTTTTACTTAAAGAGGCATTGTGCTTGTAAACGGTCAAGGTATTGTTAAGGTGTTTTAAAATAATAACATTTCCTGTGTCTGCTGTCCATCCTGCAAAAACAACGGTTCCGTTTGCCGCTGCTTTTACAGGAGCATTTTTAACGGTAACCACATCAATGGCAAAGTGTTTTGTTTCTGGATTGTAGCTGTCAGAAATAGTTCCTTTTACAGGAGCAAAAAAGACTACGCCAATTTCACTAGCATTTAATAAGGGGTTATACTTGTCTTCTTGTGCTACTTTTTCACGTAAGATAGAGTCTTGTTTAGAAGGAGTGAAGTCAATATTGGAAGGGTCTATTTTTGCTGCTTTAAGGATAGAATCTTTATTGAAGTCTACAGCTTCAAGATCTCCAGATAGCACCTTACGAATAGAAGTAAGATATTGCTCATTGATATGTATTATATTTTGTAAAGAGTCTGTTTTGTATGACAGCTCTGTTGCCTTTTTCTTTAAAGAAGTAGAAGAATACCCGGGGATGTATTCTCGTAGCGGAGTAAAGGCAATGATAAGTGCTGTAATTGCAATTAAAAAAATGGCAAATAAGGTGCTAAACACGAATACATTGAGCCTATTTAATTTAAAAGAAAATCGTTCTTCAAAAGTCTCTTCGTTAAGCACCACTAAGCGGTACTTATGCAAGAGTTTCTTTTTAATTTTTTTAGATCGTTTTTCTTTTTTTTTCATTCAAAAAGTGTTCTGTGGTGCAAATATAAAATAAACCGTGTTGCCTACACATCTATTCTTTAAGACAAAACGTGTAATCTAAGGATTTCTTGTTACCTTTGTTCTATAAAACATAGTATTATGGAAGCATTAACATTTTTCTTAGTCATTGGTTGGCCTCAAATTGTATTAATTGCAGTGGTAATTTTGCTATTGTTTGGTGGTAGAAAAATACCTGAACTAATGCGTGGTCTTGGAAGTGGTATTAAAGAATTTAAAGATGCCTCTAAAGAAGAAGACGAAACTAAAATAGAACCTTAAGTAGAAACGATATATACTAAGAACCCCTTGCATTTTTATGAGGGGTTTTTTTATACAGTAGGGTTTTTTAATTCTTGTAAAATTACATTTCTAGTGATTTCATTAATAGCACGTTTATTGTCTAATGGTTCCCCTTTTGTAGGGATTAGCGGCAGCGTTTTTACTCTTAACCTGCCAGGACTTCCGCTAAAAAAATCATAGGAGAAGTGTTTTTTATTATCGTGAAAGACTATGGGTGCTATAGGTATTTGATGCTCTATTGCCAATCTGAAAGCACCATCTTTAAAGGTGTCTAAAATGACCCTAGTGTCTTCTGGGACTCCACCTTCTGGGAAAATACAAATACTTAAGCCTTGACTCAATCTTCTTTGAGCACTTTCAAAAACTTCTCTACGGCTTTTTGGGTTATTTCTATCGACTAATATGCAGGTGCGTTTGTAAAAAAAACCAAAAAGAGGAATTTTACCTAATTCCTTTTTGCCCACAAACACAAAAGGATTTTGCGTGACATACAGCATCAACATAATGTCTGTCATAGAAGTATGATTAGACACAAACATATAGCTTTCCTTTTTTTGATAGATTGTTTCTCTTTTAATCTTAGGAATCAAGCCCATACCATACAAAATAAAGGCAGCCCAAACTCTGGATAATTTAAAAAAAGTAGGGTACCAAGTTTGCTTTAGAGTACTAATTAGCAAAAAAGGAAACATGGCTAGAATAGGAATGGCAAGGAGTATGTAAAACCATATACGGTAAAGAATAATAAATGGATATGTTAATAACTTCATGCGCTTCAAAAATACCAAATTGAATTACCTAATAGCACTAAAAGGATTAACTTTGTACTTTATTTTGTTTTATTAAATAGATACCACCCTTTGGTGGGCATTATTATGGCAAGAATACTTACAGGAATACAGAGCACAGGAACACCACATTTGGGTAACATATTAGGCGCAATTATGCCAGCTATTGAAATGGCAAATGATCCCAAAAATGATAGTTTTTTGTTTATTGCCAACTTACATACACTTACCCAAATAAAGGATGCAACTATATTGCGTGATAACACCAATAGTACCGCTGCTACATGGTTAGCCTTTAGCTTGGATGTAGAGAAAACTGTTTTTTATCGCCAAAGTGATATCCCGCAAGTAACCGAATTATCTTGGTACTTAAGTTGTTTTTTCCCATACCAACGCCTTACATTGGCACATTCATTTAAAGATAAGGCAGATAGACTAGAGGATGTAAACTCAGGCTTGTTTAGTTATCCTATGCTTATGGCTGCAGATATTTTATTATATGATGCCGCGTATATTCCTGTTGGGAAAGACCAACTACAACATATAGAAATGACCCGAGATGTGGCGTCTAGATTTCACGCCCAAGTTGGAGAAACATTTGTAATGCCCGAAGCTACAGTACAAGAAAATACGAAATTAATTCCTGGGACTGATGGACTTAAAATGAGTAAGTCTAGAAACAATACAATTAATATCTTTTTGCCAGAAAAAAAATTACGCAAACAAGTCATGAAAATTGAAACAGATAGTACTCCATTAGAAGATCCTAAAGATTGGAGTACCTGTAATTGCTTTGCTATTTATACTTTATTAGCTTCAGAAGGAGAAACCGCTGTAATGAAAGCAAATTACGAAGGCGGGAATTATGGCTATGGTCATGCAAAGCAAGCGTTGTACGAGTTGATAATCAAAAAGTTTGAAACACAAAGAGTCCGCTACAACCATTTTATGGAAAACACACACCTTATTGATGAAGCATTACAAGTAGGTGCTAAAAAAGCAAGCTTAGTAGCCAATGCCGTATTACAACGCGTTAGAGAAAAACTAGGCTACTAAAAAACACCATTATAAGCGTACTCGCCGCATCGTGAGCTTAGACTATGATTAATAAACGCCTTCTTATTAAAAATCTATTGGCTCATAATGATGAGAGTAGTTTTTATGATAAAAAGCGTAAAATAGATCTAGGAAGTAAAGAAGGGAAAGCCAAATTTTTAAAACATATCTGCGCCCTTAGTAATAGCAATCCTGCTAATAATAGTTTCATCGTTATTGGGGTTGAAGACACTACCAATGAAATTAGAGGAGTCGACTTTTTTGATGATAGTAAGATTCAAAACTTGATCAACGCTTATCTCACAAATGCACCTATCATTACCTATGAAAATGTAGCGTTTCCTACCCTGCCAGCGCATAAAGTAGTAGGCTTAGTGACCATAAGGCCCAATGGTGAAATTACATCACTGCGAAAGAATATATGGAAGTATTGGGGGGGCTCTATTTTTATGAGAGACGGTAGTATCTCGATGCCAAAAGATTTTGATATAGAGATTAAAGATGTCAATAGCGATATTGTTAAAGCGATAGAGAACAAAGCGAAAAATAATATAGAGCACACCTTAGATGGGGTGATTGACTTTACCAACAAACGGCACAAAGATTTAGACGCTCAATACAAAGTTTTTAAAGAACTTTTTGTTGTGTGTTGGGCTGGGACTACTAAAATATACAAAAGTAATACCTATTACTCTAGAGTAGATATAGAGCTTATTAATGAGCAAGTACGTTTGTTTTATTCTGCCTTAGATGAAGTAAGTATTACTTTTACAGATAGTGAGTTTGTCATAACAGAATATGTATTGTTAGGACTAAACAACCAAAATAAATACTATCCTCTTGAAGAGGTGCGCATCACCTTTCAAGAAAATGGATTATATCAAATAGATTCTACATTGTTATTTGATCCACCACAGTACAATAAGAAGACCTTGCATCATATTTACAATGCCAATAACGCCTTGCTTACAAAATTGAAAAACGATATTTCGTTACGCCCTAATGAGGAACGAGATATAAAACAGCTTCCTGCAACCTATCTTATTTGTTATCTCCATGGGTTTTTGGAAGCAAAGGAAAAATTAATGGAGGCTAAGCCACTCATAAAACCTTTTAAAGATGTGTATGCCTCTTTTAAAGAGTCGGGTAGAATTATTCGGAA
>JBNMOX010000156.1:0-4940 GCA_051275835.1 Patiriisocius sp. | reverse complement strand
TGAGTCAAGGCAACATCTTCCTCAGTAAAACCTGGCCCGTAATCTTGTACCATTTCTTTAATGATTTCAAGTGATGCCAAGGTTGCATTTGCTCGTACGCTAGATGTTATAGTAAAAGCAGCCTTATCCATTCTATTTGGCACTCTTGAAAAAGCACCGTAGGTATATCCTTTTCCAATACGCAATGTTTGGAACAATCTACCACTAGAACCACCGCCTAAAATTTCATTCGCAAAATCTAGTTTTTTAGCATCTGGATTATTGGCAGATAATGCAATATCTCCAATATATAATACAGATTGCTTTGCATTAGGAACATCTATAAAATATAGGGTTCCTCCAATATCACTTTTGGGTATGGCATGACCTTGCATGGCAACAGCATCTCCTTGCCAATTATTGTTTAAAGAAGTAAGTGTATTTTCTACCTTGATTTTATCGATACTCCCAACAACATGAAAACTCGCTGCTTTTGGAGATAAATTGTCATAGAATGCTTTTACATCTTCAAGTGTAATATCTTCAACTGTTTCCAAAGTACCACTTGTAGGAATTCCATACGGATGTGCTTCACCGTACAATAACTTGTTGAAATTTATGGCGGCTATCGCTGTAGGATTGGCCTCTCTCCCTTTTAATGATGTTTGTAATTCCTGCTTTAAACGAGCAAATTCTGTTTCATCCCAACGAGGTTCTAGTAACATTTCTTCTACCAAGGCTATGGTTTTTTCAAAATTACGTGCCAAACAACTACCACCTATAAATACTTCTTCAGCCCCAGAACCTATATATACACTGGATCCTAATAAACCAATTGCTTCTTCTAGTTCGGCTGCACTTTTGGTTTTGGTCCCTTCATTCATTAAATCTGCCATTAAAGAAGCTACTCCTGCTTTTCCTATTGGATCTAAAGTATGCCCTCCTCTAATAGAAATTTGAAAATTTATAAGGGGTAACTCTGTGTTTTCAATACCATACAAAGCCATGCCGTTTGCTAATGTTCCCGTCCAAACATCTGGCATTTTTAATAAGGGTGCGTCTCTAAACTTTGGCTCCGATCTATCAAATGTTGTAGGTGTTTTTTCATATACAGCTTCTGCCCCTTGACTCACCTCTTCACTGGCAGCCATAGCTCCTACTTCTTCTATCCAAACAGTTGCCTCTTTGGAATCACTTACAGCAAGTTCTGGAGTGTCTTTTGGAACAACACTAGTCATGATATAATGCTGTCCTTTGATGTATTTGTCATACACCCCCATAATATCATCACGCGTTAAACGCTTTATAATCTCTGTATCTTTTAAAGATTGTTCTGGATCACCAGCAAATTCATTATCCTGTACCAATTGAAAAGCCTTGTTTAATATGGTAGCAACACCTTGATATACTTGTGTTTCAAGCTCTGCCTTAATACGGGTTAGTTCATTATCTGTAAACCCATTGGTTTCAAAATTTGAAAGACCTTCATCTATTCCTGCTTTTACATCATCTAATTTTACACCTTCATTTGCACGCACTCTAAGCACAAACTCACCAGCTAGCTCATTACTACTCTGGTATGAACCAACATTAGGAGCCAATTTCTTTTCTTCGACAATGGTTTTGTATAGGGCAGATTTTTTACTTCCACTTAACAATTGACCTAATACCTGTAAGGCATAGGAGTCTTCATTATAGTTTTCTACCGTAGGAAATACCATGCGTAATTCTGGAAGTTTAGCAAAATTATCCTTAAAAAATAGCGACTTCGTTTCTGCTAAATTGACAGGCATAGCGGGCATCGCTTTTACTTCGGGTCCGCTTGGAATCTCGCCAAACCACTGCTGTACTAGTTTTTTAGTATCTGCAATATCAATATCCCCTGCAATAACGAGAGAAGCATTGGCAGCTCCATAATACTCTCTGTAAAATTCTTTTACATCTTCTAGTGTAGCTGCTTGTAAATCTGGCAAGGCTCCAATAACAGTCCAACTGTATGGATGTCCAGCTGGATAAAGGTTTTTACGTATAATTTCATCTGTATAACCATAGGGTGCATTGTCTACACGTTGGCGTTTTTCATTTTTAACCACTTGCTTTTCACGTTCAAGCGCTTCTGTGGTCACCGTATTTAACATGTAACCAAAGCGGTCACTGTCTATCCATAGTATCTTCTCAAAAGCATCTTTTGGAACGACTTCATAATAAATAGTACCATCACTCCAAGTTCCTCCATTACGACTTCCCCCCCACTCTGGTATCATTTTACGGTTAGCACCTACAGGAACATTTTCACTATCATTAAACGACATGTGTTCAAAGAAATGTGCGAAACCAGTCTTTCCAGGCTTTTCGCGATTAGAACCTACATGCATTACTGTAGCAACAGCAACAATGGGGTCACTTTTATCTACATGCAAAATAACCTCTAAACCATTGTCTAAAGTAAATTTCTCATAATCCAAGGTAAATGATTTTTCAGTCGTGGTTGCGGTCTCTTTTTTATCACAAGAAGTGAACACTAAAGAGAATATAAGTGTGGTACACAAGGCTGTTAGTTTCATGGTTTTAAAATTTCAGAAATTAAATATGTAAGATACTGCTTTGGGGGAACAAAAGTTTAAAAGTTTTCATAAAATATCTATTTGTAAAGCGCTGTGACTTATCTTTGTTCAAAATATATATTTTGGAAAAAGTCATCAAAGTTTTTAAGGTTATAAGCTCTCTCGAAGCTATTTCATTTTTAGTCTTATTAGGAATTGCCATGCCTTTAAAATATGTATGGGAGCTACCACAAATGGTTCAAGTTGTAGGAATGGCACATGGTGTTTTGTTCTTGTTGTATATTGCTTTTGCAGTGTATGTCTCACAATTACTAAATTGGAGTGTTAAAAAGCTTTTTATTGCCGTACTTTGCTCTGTGATCCCTTTTGGACCCTTTTATGTAGAACGCAACTATTTATAATGAGCAAAGATTTTTTATATAACTACGCCAACTTCTTTAATGAATACTTTGTAGTAATTGGAGTTAAATCTAGTACCGCAGTTATTCTTGGTATTATTTTAAATATACTGATAGTAGGTACTATATTATTTTTCATAGATATTCTAGTAAGAAAGATCGTTATTCAAATTGTTAAAATCTTTAATGACCCTACTGAAAAAGGATTTTATGAATTTTTAATGGAAAGTAATTTCCCCAGGTTTGTTGCACACTTTGTACCCATTGCTATAGTCTGGCATTTGCTACCCATTATTTTTAATACATTTCCAAAAACTTTTGTTTGGATTGAGAAGGGACTCAGTGTGTATCTTGTTATTCTTTCCATACTTGTATTTAGAAGTGTTTTACGTACTACTAAAGATTTTCTTGGAACCAAAGAACACTATTTTGACAAGCCTTTACAGAGTTATGTGCAAATCTTAATGATTTTTGCCTGGGGTATTGGGATCTTTTTTATTGTAAATGTATTGACCAACTTCAACTTTAAAAGTGTTGCTACTTTAGGAGCAACCTCTGCAATGATTTTGCTTATTTTTAAGGATACTATTTTAGGCTTTGTAGCCAGTATACAGGTTTCTGTAAATGATATTGTACGTATTGGAGACTGGATTACGTTCAGCAAGTTTGGAGCTGATGGTTATGTAACAGAAATAAGCCTTGCTACCGTAAGGGTACAAAACTTTGATAATACATTCACTACCATTCCCACTTATAGCTTAATTGCAGATAGTTTCAAGAACTGGCGCGGAATGCAAGAAAGTAAAGGTCGTAGAATAAAAAGGTCTATTTATATTAAACAAAATACAGTACGTTTCATAACTCCGGAAATGTTAGAAGAATTCAAAAAGATTCAACTCATTGCACCATATGTAGCGTATCGAGAAAAGGAAAACTCCAGGTTTAATACAAAAGCACAACGCGATAAAATTTTGGATATCAATGGTAAAAGCCAAACCAATCTAGGAGTATTTAGAAACTATGCTGAATCTTACTTGTTGGAAAATGAAAAGATAAACCAGGAGATGCTTTTAATGGTAAGACATCAAAGCCCTACTGAAAAAGGGATTCCATTAGAAGTGTATTGTTTTACCTATGATAAGACTTGGGAGAACTATGAAAAAATTCAAGCAGATATCTTTGATCACTTAATAGCGGCTGTACCATATTTTGGATTGGAAATTTTTGAAAGCCCTACAGGAATCGATTTTGATAGAATAAAACCCTAGACCCCTAAGCTTTAAGCCCCTTCAATCGCCTTCTGTAAGAGCATTCGCCTTACTTACTAAAAGATTAATTTAGTTCTAAAACAGTTCCTTGTCACTCTGGGAGACGTTTAGTGTGATTGCCTTCCCTCACCTTAAAACCCTCCCAAAGAGAGAAGGAAATAAACTCAGTAACACTCCATTTTACTTTTGATTCCTTGATTCCTAAAACTAAAAAAGCTCCAGAAATGATACCATTTCCGGAGCTTTTAAAATATATAAATTCTAGAGATTACTTTGCAATATTCACTGCTCTGGTTTCTCTAATTACAGTTACTTTAACTTGTCCTGGATAGGTCATGTCTGTTTGTATTTTTTGAGAAATCTCAAACGACAATTGTGCTGCTTTTTCATCAGTCACCTTTTCGCTTTCTACCATCACACGCAATTCTCTACCTGCCTGTATTGCATATGCTTTGTTTACACCACCAAATCCAAAGGCAATGTCCTCTAAGTCTTTTAAACGTTGAATATAGCTATCTAAAACTTGGCGTCTCGCTCCTGGTCTTGCGCCACTAATAGCATCACAAACCTGTACAATTGGAGATAACAAACTCGTCATTTCAATCTCATCATGATGGGCACCAATAGCATTGCATACTTCTGGTTTCTCACCATACTTCTCTGCCCACTGCATTCCTAAAATTGCGTGAGGCAACTCTGTTTCAGTTTCTGGAACTTTACCAATATCATGT
>JBNMOX010000155.1:0-4959 GCA_051275835.1 Patiriisocius sp. | reverse complement strand
ATTTCAATTTGGAGGCTTAGGTAGATCTATCGATGGAGGCCTTACTTTTGAAAGTGCTAGAGAAGGTATTGAAGAAGGTGATAGAAGAAACTGGAATTCGCCAGTTATCATCTCTCCATTCAATTCGCAAAAAGTATATTATGGGTCTAACAAACTATATATTTCAGATCACTCTGAGTTATGGTCACCTATAAGTCCAGACTTGACAGGAGGGCAACACCCTAGTGGGTCTTTATCTTATGGAACCCTCACTGCTATTGCTCCTTCCTATAACAATTTAAATACGATCTACACAGGGAGTGATGATGGTGTTGTTCAAGTAACTTTCGATGCAGGAACCACCTGGGCAAACATCAGCCAAGGCCTTCCAAATAGGTATGTAACCTCAATTGCTATATCATCTAATGATGATCAAGTAGCCTACATTACTTTTTCAGGATTTACAGCTTTAGATTACACACCACATGTGTTTAAAACAGAAAATGGCGGACAAACATGGACCGATATTTCTGCCAACCTCCCAAGCATTCCTGTCAATGATATTATTGTACATAGTAATGGGAGTATTTTATTTTTAGCAACAGATATAAGTGTCTGGTACAGTATAAATGATGGTACTTCATGGGAGTTATTGGGAAATGAGCTACCTATGACAATTGTTCGTGATTTAAAACTACACGAACCCACTAGTACCTTGTATGCTGGAACTTTTGGTCGCTCTATGTATAATTATGATATTAGTGTTATTGAAAGCTTAGGCACAGAAACCATGTCTTTAATTTCACATTCATGGCACATTTTTCCTTCCCCAGCTTCGACCTATTTTAGCATGTCGCATCCTTTTGTGAATGAGGGTGAAATTGTTGTATATGATGCACTAGGAAGAAGAATAACCACGCTATTTAAAGGAAACCTACAAGAAACACAGAACAAGGAATTTTCTACAAACAATATCAGTAGCGGTTTGTATTTTGTGAGTATCATACAAGCTGGAACTAGAATAACAAAGCGTCTTATTATACAGTAATTCTGAAATAGTAGTAAGGGAACAGCTTTAGACTTTTAACATTTCAGAATAAACAAAAAAAATACCCTTCAATTATGTTGAGGGGCATTTTTTTTAATGAAATCTATATCTATTCTTTTATCAACTGCTTCACCAAGCTACCGTTTGCTGTTTTAATGATAACCAAGTAAGTAGCACTTTGTAAACTAGCAATGTCTATTACTTGACTATTACTATTGCTCTCTTGCGTTAACACCGTTCGTCCTAAGACATCACTAATTACGATACCTTCTAATACCGCATTTGGTGATACTATGGTAAAGCCTGTGCTAGCTGGATTAGGGAATAAAGTTACACGCTTTAAAACTACACTTGTTGTATTCAAAACGTCTTCATTTACAAACTGTAAGGTAAACCTAGCATTAAAAGTTCCTTTACTACTTCTAAACGTGTAATCTGCCTCAGAAAGATTGGTTATTTCACCAGTAAAATTATCTTTTAAGTACACGGTAGCATCTGTAAGTAATGATCCATCAAGGTTTGCTATAGAAATTGTATACAGAGCATCTGTCTTATCAACTTGCGAAGAGAACCCTAATAATACTTCTATATCTGTAGCAAAGGCTTCACGACCCTGAATAGCAAGTTCTTCACTACCATCTGAAAGATGAGAGTATAATGATACAGGAACCCCAACACGTTTGCTATCATATTTTGCATCAAAAGCACGTGTAGCATTGTTTGTAAATCCTACCAAAGCTGTGCTTTGCAGCTCATAATCATTACTAGTAACAGATAACCAAATACGGTCTGTGCTTTCTGGAGTTCTTAATGTATTATTATCATCAATTAAACGCATGGCATTCTGAAACTCAATAGTTTGCCCTGTACCCGTTGTAGCTCCGTTATTTTTAATTCCAAAACCTTGTCCTGTTGAAATTGAAAAATCACCAGGTCCTGCTACAGTCATACTTCCTGTAGAAGCTGGATTGAAGCCCATAGTATTAAAGGTAGAGATATCGGCCATGTTAACATTCGCAAAATCAGATCCTGGGAAGGTTTCGGTCACTGATGTATTATGCTCCCAAAAATATAACTCATCTACAGCATCATTTGCATTCATAAAAGCCGTTGCCGAAATAGCAGATGCATAGGGATTAGACATGATATTAGGACTTGCATTCTTATTTTCAGCAGCAGTTCCTGTACCCGTACCTGTCGTGTTATAATCTAGTGCGAATGTAATCACACCACTGTTTAGGGTTCCATCATTATATTGTAAATTATACTGAAGGTTTCCATCGGTTTGAGAAGCTTGTGGCTTTACATAATATCCTGTACCTGGAATAAAATCTGTCGAGAAGACGAAATAGTCATTTTTATCTTCATCTACAAAGTTAGTACCGCCCGGAAATAATAGTTGTATATCCGGATGTGGTCTAAAAGCTAATGTGCTATGGCCAAAAACTATAAAAATAGGGTTATCTACTCCTTCTGGAATCGCTACAGACATAGGACTTCCTAGTGCCATAAAATCCTTTGGTTTTAACATCGGAGTTGTCAAATTAACATGGATTGTTCCATTATTGGTCGTTATAGCGTCTTCCGCTACTTGTACCACACTTCCCTGGTGTTCAACAATCAAAGTACCCTCAACGGTAATACTACCATCGATTCGCATATACTCTCCTGCGCCTACGGTTACTGTAAAAGTATCAGCAACCTCACAAGAACAGGCATCAACATTTGCCGTAGCTGTATTATAATTAGCTGCAAAAATGGCTTTTTTACCTGCATCTGGATCTCCATTATCCCAAGTTCCAGTATAGGTTGTTGTTTCACCAACAACAGTTACCATAGTAGTACAGGTAGAAATACCACCATTACCATCATTTGCTGTTACTATTACTTCATTCACACCAATATCTCTACAAGTAAAATCTTGTTTACTAAGTGATAATGTTACCGTATTTCCACAATTATCTCTCAAATTGTTAGTTACACCTGGCACAAAGGCTACATAATCATTTGTTGCTCCCCAAGCCACTCCATTTCTTCCAGTCACCACGATAGAAGTATTTCCTGCTGCATTCTCTAATCCTTGTGTCATGGGTCCTCCATCATCATCAATTTGCGTAGTATGTATTTCAATCCGCTCTGAACCTTCATAAAGTTGCACTTGCGTAGTAACAGTAAGAGCAGAACTATACATAGGAACACTAACAAAATCAATCACCATTTTTCTATTGGGTGCAGCACCTATAGTTTCATAACGTATGGTACCGCTAATATTAGGACTCAAGTCATTCCAAGCAAAAGCAATCATATTATTAGGTACACCTACTGATGGAAGTGATCCAGGACTATAAGAAGCAGCACCACTTGTACCTGAATTATCAAATGAAATAAATCCATTTGAAGCAATGTGTAATTGAGAGTAAGAAGTTCCATAATAAGAAAAATCAAAACCTATATCCAACACTCCAGTAGCGTTATCATCACCAAGATTAACACTTGTACCTGTAATTGTTTCTGGAGCAAAAGTGCCAGTTTGGTCAACTGTGTATGAAGTTGTATTTGTTTCTAAATTATTTACAACATCTGGATTCGCAATACTTATATTTCCAGTACCATCGAGCGTTACTGTAACATCTTTACAAAAAAGAACAGGAATTCCACTCGTTACTGAGATTTCATGAGTATAGACTGCACCAAGACTACAAGTGTCATCAACAGTATATGTAACCGTAGCAATTCCTGTACCCGAAGTAGATGGATTAAAATCAAATGTTCCTCCATTATCTGTTACTCCTGTACCAGAATATGTTCCACCAGCTGGTGAACCTCCTGAAAGACCTGTAAGGATACCTTCTGTAATACATGCCTCAGAAACAGCGGCAACAAAGTCACCAATTCCTAATGGAGTATCAAATGCCTCTACACCATCTGTTCTGCTAGATGTACTCCCTTGACTTGCGCTAACACCAAGTCCTCTTCTTGCAAAAGCTTCCCAAATTAAACAGAAGTTTGCTCCCCCATATAATGATTGATCTGCAGCAATAATAGCATCTCTACCATCAACAAATCCTGGACTACAGGGCTGTAATTTTAATCCTTCGGTCACCAATGCCAATGCTATATTATTTCCACCGGTACCCGTATAATAATCTGCATCAAAACCATATAAATCAATTAAATCAACGGTCATATCCCAAACCATAGTTGCCCATATAGAACCATGAGGGTGTGGGCTTGAAGAACCATAAAGAGCTACATCAGCGTATGTCTGTCCATTTACAGCAAAATCTCTTGAATACGGTGCTTGTCTTATACCACCACCACCGGGAGATCCAAGTAGAAAATTACCTATTGGACGATCTGTATTATAATTAGCTGCAGTAACCGTGAACAATAGTGCATAAATATCTCCCCATCCTTCACCCATCTGCTCTGCATTACTCAAACATCCAGAACTAAATCTACCACCTGTTAAACGATTTGAAATACCATGACCAAATTCATGAACAATCACACCATTATCATAATCCCCATCTCTATCAGAACAAATATACATTTGCATTTCTCCTGGCGAACCGTCATTTGGGGTAAAGAAATTTGCATTACATCTATTAAATCCATTATCTGGAATATCTGCCTCATCTTGAGCCATTGCTTCTACTGCATCACTTCCAGAACCACCATTCCCATAATTATTTTCCTGGAAGTTTCCAGAAGCCTCATCAAAGCCATATAAATAAAGGACATCGTGTAATATATTATTCCAGTAAAATAAGTTCGTTACAGAAGCGTCTTGTGATTGATCTCCAGAAGAATAGGAAATATTAAGAGGAAAATTAAAATTCAAACTAGCACCACCCTCTGCAAATGAACTTCCATTTCCAAGAGGCGCATTGGTTCCATTACCATCGTCAAATGCTCGTACGTTATTTCCC
>JBNMOX010000154.1:0-4973 GCA_051275835.1 Patiriisocius sp. | reverse complement strand
AACACTATAATAATGAAGATAATGATAATACGGTACTAATAGTGCGTTCTAACAAACGAGCCAATTTATACAATCAAAGCATACGAAGGCGCATTTTATTTCAAGAAGATGAACTTGCTACGGGTGATAGATTGATGGTAGTGAAAAATAATTACCATTGGGTGTCTAGTGAGAGTGATGCAGGTTTTATTGCCAATGGAGATATTTTGCAAATTCTAGAGATTTTTAGATTTGTAGAGTTGTATGGTTTTCGCTTTGCTGAAGTAAAAGTACAATTAGCAGATTATCCAAGAATGAAGGCTTTTGAAACGGTTTTATTGTTAGATACACTTACTTCGGAAACTCCTTCATTAACCTATGATGATTCAAACCGCTTATATCAAGAAGTGATGAAAGACTATGAAGATGAAACATCAAAATTCAAAAAATTTAAAGCAGTTAAAAAAAACAGATACTTTAATGCCTTACAAGTTAAGTTTTCATATGCAATTACTTGTCATAAAAGTCAGGGTGGACAATGGAAAAATGTCTTTGTAGAGCAACCTTATTTACCCAATGGTGTTGATAAAGATTATCTACGTTGGTTGTATACCGCTATCACAAGAGCACAAGAAAGATTATATTTGATTGGTTTTAAAGAAGATTTTTTTGAAGAAGATATTTAATACCTTATAGTTGTTAGTTCCTAGAATACTTTTTTCAAGAACTACGGAAATAATAGCATTTTAGAATGCTTTATGTTACACATAATAATAAGAAAACCACTAGCAGGTGGAATTTAATATGAAAATAATAGCAATGATACCGGCGCGCTATGCAGCGTCTCGTTTTCCTGGAAAATTGATGCAAGATCTGGATGGTGAAACGGTGATTTTACGGACCTATCAAGCAACGGTTGCCACTCAATTGTTTGATGATGTATTTGTTGTGACCGATAGCGACATCATTTTTCAAGAAATCACAGTGCATGGAGGTAAAGCCATCCTGAGTATTAAAGAACACGAGTGCGGCAGTGATCGTATAGCTGAAGCTGTTGAACACATGGATATTGATATAGTGGTGAATGTGCAAGGGGATGAACCTTTTACAAATAAAGAAGCCCTAGAGCAAGTTTTAGCGGTTTTTGAAGAAGAAGACGCCTCCAAAATAGATTTGGCCTCACTCATGGTTAAAATTACTAATTGGGATGAAATTACAGATCCAAATTGTGTAAAAGTAATAGTAGATAAACAGAATTTTGCACAGTATTTTTCAAGATCTCCTATTCCTTATCCCCGAGATAAAACATTGGGAACTTCTTATTACAAGCACAAAGGTATTTATGCTTTTAGAAAACAAGCATTATTAGATTTTTATCGTTTACCCATGGGTACACTTGAAGCTACCGAAAAGATAGAGTGTATACGGTATTTAGAATATGGTAAGAATATTAAAATGGCTGAAACTACTGTGCAAGGTGTAGAAATTGATACGCCAGAAGACTTGGTGAAAGCCAATAGCATTTTAAAAAATGAGTCCCAAAATGTTTCTCAAAAAGAAATAATTGGAGTTCCTGATCAATACAAAAACTTCCCTATGGTGCCCAAAGTAGTATTTGGGGCGGGAAGTATTGCTCAATTAGGATCCATCATTGCGCCACATAGAAAAACAGCGGCACCTTTTGTGTTTATTGTGGATGATGTCTTTGTAGGCCGCCAAGATATTATACAATACATTCCAAACAAGCCTATAGATAAGATACTATTTGTTTCGGCTTCGGAAGAACCCAAGACAGAACAAATTGATGCTATAGTACATCAATTAAAAATTGAATTTGGCACCACACCCTCAGGCATTATTGGTATTGGAGGAGGTACTGTGTTAGATATAGCTAAGGCTGTTGCTATCATGTGTGCTAACCCCGGGAAAGCACATGAATATCAAGGCTGGGATTTGGTGCAAAACAAAGCGGTATACCATGTAGGTGTTCCAACCATTTCTGGAACAGGAGCAGAAGTTTCTAGAACTACTGTGCTTTGCGGTCCCGAAAGAAAACTAGGTATTAATAGTGATTTTACACCTTTTGATCAAGTTATTTTAGATCCAAACCTTAGTAAGAGTGTTCCTAAGGATCAATGGTTTTTCACAGGAATGGATTGTTTTATACACTGTGTAGAGTCTTTAAATGGTACTTTTTTAAATGCCTTTAGTCAAAGTTATGGAGAAAAAGCTTATCAGCTTTGTCTAGAAATTTTTGCTGGAGCTTCATTGCCAGCAGACGAGGTACGAGATAAACTAATGATGGCATCCTGGCATGGAGGTATGAGTATCGCTTATTCTCAAGTAGGAGTGGCACATGCGATGAGTTATGGATTATCCTATGTGTTAGGTACTAAACACGGAGTAGGAAATTGTATTGTTTTTAATCAGTTAGAGGAATTCTATGGGGATGATGTTAGGTTGTATCAAGAGATGGTACAGCGGTTTGATATTCGGATTCCTAAAAATGTATGTAGCAACCTTTCAGAGACACAATTATCGACAATGATAGATGTAGCCTTAAGCCTAGAGCCCTTATGGGAGAATGCAATAGGGGCAGAGTGGAAGAAAATCATTACTAGAGAGAAGTTAGGAGCATTATACGAAAAGATGTAATAATATGAAAACTAGCACACTACAAGCTATAAGAACACAATTAAGATCTATTAGGCAATCTGATTTACAGCACATTCATGACTTACACTCTTTACCTGAGGTAGACCAATTTAATACGCTAGGCATTCCAGTAAGTATAGAAGATACAAACAGGGTGATTACTCTTTGGCTTAGAGATCTTAAAATGCCCGTGATTAAAAATTATACCTTTAGTATCAATTCTTTAGAAACCAAAAATTTCATAGGTCTATTTGGTCTCAAGTTAGGAACCCCCAAATATAAAAGAGGAGAAATTTGGTGTAAAATACATCCTGACTATTGGAATCAAGGCTATGCAACAGAAACAGTAAAACAAGTCCTTGCTTTTGGATTTTCAAAATTGGCTTTGCATAGAATAGAAGCCGGGTGTGCTGTCGATAACATTGGCTCTTTTAAAGTACTTGAGAAAGCGGGTTTTGTAAGAGAGGGTCGGTGTAGACAAACACTTCCTTTGGTATCTGGTTGGTCAGATAATTATGAATATGCAATTTTGGAAAACGATTCAAGAGATTTATATTTGTAATACAATAAAAGTACATGGGATTTACAAAGTTTATATATCACAACATTCTAGGATGGAAAATAGAAGGCGATTTTGATCGGTCTATTAAGAAATCTGTCTTAATTGTAGCACCACATACTAGCTATGTAGATTTTGTTTTATCTATACTAGTGCGTCGTATTTTAAAGATACAAATTAACTTTGTAGGAAAGAAAGAGTTGTTTAAACCACCTTTTGGGTGGTATTTTAAATGGATGGGTGGCGCTCCTTTAAATAGAAGTAAAACAGAGAATAAAGTAGAAGCCATAGCGAATGTGTTTAAAGCACATGAAGAGTTTAGACTTGCAATTGCTCCAGAAGGGACTCGTAAAAAAGTAGATGCCTGGAAAACGGGCTACTATTATATCGCTATGACTGCCAATGTGCCTATTATCTCTGTGCGTTTGGATTATAAAACCAAGGTGATGGGTATTAGCGAAGTTTTCTATCCTACAGGTGATATCAAGGTAGATGAGCTTAAGCTAAAGGAATATTACAAAGATATTGTGGGTAAGGTCTCAGAATGGAGTTAGTATCCACAAGAATTAATTAAAAATACCGAGCCAAAAAGTATATACTAATTCAGGTTCGGTATTTATTTTTATAGGATGTTCTAATCTAGTCTAAATTTTTTTTGACTTGCAGTATGTCTTCTTATTCGGCAGTTTCTTCCATGGTATGATACACGTTTTGCACATCATCATCTTCCTCTAGTTTTTCAAGTAGTTTTTCCACATCGGCAGTTTGTTCTGGACTTATGGTTTTTGTTACTTGTGGAATACGCTCAAAACCAGAAGACAAAATTTCAATGGTATTCGTTTCAAGATAATTTTGAATATTTCCGAAGCTCTCAAAAGGAGCATAAATTAATACGCCATCTTCGTCTTCAAAAATTTCTTCTACCCCAAAATCTATCAATTCTAGTTCTAGTTCTTCCAGATCCAATTCGCCAATGTTCACTCTAAAGTTACATAAATGGTCAAACATAAAAACAACAGAGCCTGAATTGCCCATATTACCATCACATTTATTAAAATAGGAACGTACATTTGCAACAGTACGCATGTTATTGTCTGTAGCTGTTTCTATCAAAATAGCAATACCATGTTGGGCATAGCCTTCAAACAATACTTCTTTATAATCTCCTAGGCTTTTATCACTTGCGCGTTTTATAGCACGTTCTACATTATCTTTTGGCATATTCACAGACTTTGCATTCTGTATCACAGCACGCAAACGCGAATTGGAGTCTGGATCTGGGCCTCCTTCTTTGACTGCCATCACAATGTCTTTACCAATTCTAGTAAAGGCCTTACTCATAGCAGACCAACGTTTCATTTTTCTTGCTTTTCTAAATTCAAAAGCTCTTCCCATAGTATTGTTTTTTTTCAGCCTCAAATATAAATAATACAGGCTCCAAATAACACTGGTAGGATTAAAAATTTCATTTCTGAAATTTTATAAGGAACTAGCTTCGTTGAAAGAATAGTATTTGCTAGTAAATATTTTCTTTTTTTAACATTTCAGAAAAATACTAGCCAAACACATTGTAGAAGTCACAAAAGAACGTAATTTTGCTACTTGCTAAAATCCTCACCATTGTGACTATAGACACTTCAAATAGTATAGACGAAACCAAAGCGGGTAAAGATTTATACGCCTATCAAAAAGGTGCAATAAATAAGATTTTCACGGCATTTGAAGATGCTCCTGAAGACTATAATCTTCTATATCAACTACCTACTGGTGGTGGAAAGAC
>JBNMOX010000153.1:0-4975 GCA_051275835.1 Patiriisocius sp. | reverse complement strand
TTGATAGGTGATATTTGGATATTTAAAAACTTTTAAATCACTAACCTGTTTGTAGGTTAAATTTCTATCTACATCTCTATAGATTTCATTGGGCATAATAGCAATAGCGTCTGTAATGGCTTTTGGATTGTATCTTAATTTATCATAACTATATAATATATATCCGTTATAGCGTACCGAATCTTGAAATTTTCTTTCTTGGTTTTCAAAAGTGTAATCGGTAATGATTTTCACTTCATTTACTTTATGCACTTTAAATGGTATTGTAAGTGTGCTGTCATGCACTTTTATGGTGCGTTCTGGAATGATATAGGTAATATTGGCTTTGTGTTCTGTCTTAACAGTGTCACCCTCAAAACTGATATAGTCTCTATCAAAATAGTACAGTCCAGAGTTGCGAAGTTGTATGTTAATGCGATCGCGTTCATTCTCAAAATCTGTAGCTGAATACTGATTTCCCTTTTTTATAAATGTTTGACTTTTGGTAGCTTGAAAAATAGAATCTACAATGGGAGAGGATATATCTTCTTTAATACTCTCAATCACATATGCTTTGTTGAGCGTTACGTTATATGTGATATTGGCTCGTTTTTCTTCACTTTTGTTTTTGATAATGTTATAATCAGCAGTTACGTTAAACCAACCTCTTTTTTTATACCAGAGCTTAATGCGCTCTAAAGATTTTTTGGTTTTACTGTCCTTGATAATTACAGGGGCGTCTCCAGATTTTTTTATCCATTCATTAAAACCTATATAACTGTTACCTACTTGGTCCAATTGTTTTTTGGACAGGAAGCGAATCAATCTTTTTTCTCTTTTGGATTTTTTATAAAGCCATTTATTAAATGTGCTATCTGCTTCTTGATCTGCTAGATTATAGAGATGTAAGCCTGCTGGAATACCCATTAAAGGAATTTTTGTGTTGGGCTGCTGCGTTAATTGGCTCAATACACCTGAGTCTTCTATTTTCTCACCATCAACCTCTATAGTGTTTTTTGTAAGTAGGAGTTGGTTGTCGGGTACATTTTTAACCGCATTACAGGAGGCTAAGACAATAGCAATTCCTAAAATTAATGATATTTTTGTGAGACCTATATTCAAGAGGGTTGTTTATCTAGTAATCAAAAATACTATAATTTGATAAGTAAAAGTCAAATAAAACTAATAAGGAGTTTACAGCAAAAAAAGTACCGAAATAAAGAGGGTCTTTTTGTCGCTGAAGGTCCCAAAGTAATTCAAGAGCTTCTCAAAGAAAAACTCGAGCTGCACAGTCATTTTAATACTACAGTTCTGGAAAACTCCAAAGAGGAATCTCAAATTTCAGAAGTAGATCTTCAAAAAATTAGTTTTTTAACCACTGCAAATACTTCTTTGGCAATTTTTAAAATACCAACTCCTAAGCTACTTATGGATACTGGTATTACGGTTGTGTTGGATGCAGTTAGAGATCCAGGTAATTTAGGTACTATTATACGTTTGTGTGATTGGTTTGGGATAACACAATTAGTGTGTTCTCTTGATACTGTAGATTGTTATAACCCTAAAGTAATTCAAGCAACCATGGGTTCTATTGCTAGGCTTCCCATACATTATTTGGATATTGAAAGTTTTTTAAAAGAGACCAATATTCCAGTGTATACCGCCATGATGGAGGGTGTAAATGTATATCAAACTAGTTTGCCTAAAAATGCTATACTAATTATGGGCAATGAAGCTAATGGTGTTTCTTCAGCGATTCAAGCTTTGGCAACACATCCTATCGCTATTCCGCAATTTGGGACAATACACGCTACAGAAAGTTTAAATGTGGCTACTGCAACGGCTATACTTTTAAGTGAGTTTACCCGTACTACTGAAATGTGAAATTAATAAACATCCCTCTAGAATTAATGCTACTCAAATTTGAGGTGTATTTGCTTAAGGGGTTGTTGTCCTGAACCAATTCATTACTTGTTGCAAATACACCTCGAATGGAAGGGGTGAATTTAAAGAAGTATAAATATAAGTCTACACCAAAACCGAGCTCATAATAATTTGTGATACGTGTGGTTCTAAATTGCCCTAAACTATTGTCTTCTGGGTTATTTTCATTACTAGATAAATTTAAAGAAGTGGAGACACCTCCTACAACAAAAGGTTTCCAGTTATTAAAACGCTTGGTGCTAAACTTAAGTAGTAATGGAATATGGATATAGGTAGATTTTACTTCTCGTAAAGCGTCTACTTCATCTTCAAACCCAGGAAAACGAAGATTACGCTGTGTAAAGAAAAGTCCTGGTTCTAGTCTAAGGTTAAGGTATTTATTGATACGCATATCTCCAATAAGACCTACGTTAAACCCTGTAGTACCTTCTACAGCAACATCTGTATTGGCATTACCTAACTCGTCATTATATTCTATCTTAAAATCATAACTATTAAAACCTAAAAAATAACCCCAAGTTAAAAACTTGGCATCAAAAGTCTCTAAATTTGCTAGACGTTCTCTACTAAATAATTGCGCCTGTACATTTTGTGCAAACAGTCCTATTGCTAAAAGTATTATTAGTTTCTTCATACTATTTTGTAGCACTATAAATGGTAGCTACACCAAAAGTTTGTGGTTCGTTTTGTACCTCTATAAACCCAGTTTTTCTTAAAATATTGTTGAGTGCTTCTCCATGTGGAAAAACAGACGCACTTTCACTTAGATATGTGTAGGCAACTTTGTCTCTACTAAATAATCTTCCAATCAAGGGTAAAATATTTTTACTATATATATGATAGCCTTGTTTAAATGGAAACTTAGTTGGTACAGATGTTTCCAAAATAATAAAGAGCCCTCCTTTTTTTAATACACGTGCTATTTCAGAAAGTCCCTTTTCAAGGAATTCAAAATTGCGCACTCCAAAAGATACCGTGATAACCTCAAAGCTATTGTCCTCAAAAGGCATGGCCTCGCCATCTCCTTTGATGAATTCTACTTTAGATGCTAGTGGTGTATCGGCAACCTTTTTACGAGCCATGGATAGCATCCCTTCAGATAAATCAAATCCAACAATTCTTTGAGCAGGTATATGTTGCGCAAATTGTATGGCTAGATCTCCAGTTCCTGTGGCAATGTCTAAAATAGTTTCAGGCTTACGTTTTTGGACCATGGCTAGTACTTTACGTCGCCACTTCAAGTCGGTCCCCAATGAAATCACTCTATTTAATCCATCATATTTATTTGATATGGTATCAAACATTTGTTCTACCTGCTCCTTTTTATTGCGTGTAGAATCTTTATAGGGTGTTACTTTTTTTCTTGTTGTCATTTCGGATGCAAAAATAACCTTTTTTCTTATATCGCCATTAGCCTTGTTCGCTTAGTCGTAAAAATGCGACAAAGGTCGAAATGCTTTAGACACATGGGTCTGAAATTTTAAATTTTTGGAAGGCTATCCTACAATAATAACCTTCGTTAAAGGACTTTTTTGAATATAAGATATTTCAGAAAGTAGAAGATAAGAAGTGGAGAGCCTATTGTGATTTAAAATTTCAATACCTTTGTAGTCTATTAGTAACTATTCCTATGAAAATTATAATCGCCGGTGCAGGTGAAGTAGGTTTCCACTTGGCAAAACTATTATCTTTTGAATCTCAGGATATCACACTAATTGATATCCGTAGAGACTCTTTGTCATATGCAGATACCCATCTAGATATCCGCGTGGTACGTGGTGACGCTACTTCTATTAAAGTGTTAGAAGATAGTAATGTTGTTGGTACAGATCTTGTCATTGCTGTTACTTCTTCAGAAACTACCAATATTACCGTTTGTGTACTTGCCAAACAATTAGGGGCTAAGCGTACTATTGCTAGAATTTCAAACACAGAGTTTATAGATCGTAAAGATGAAGTTGGGTTTACTAAATTTGGTATTGATGAGTTGATCTCACCAGAATCTTTGGCAGCCAATGAAATAGAGTTATTGCTCAATCAAAGTGCTTTTAATGATACCTATGAATTTGAGAATGGTGCACTTACCATGATAGGATTGCATTTAAACCGGACCAATAGTTTTGTAGATAAAACGGTAAAAGAAGTTGCCGCTATTTACCCTAATTTAATGTATGTGCCTATAGCTATTCAGCGGTTTGGTACACAGTATACTATTATTCCAAGAGGAGATACTCAGTTTAAAGAAGGAGATCAGGTGTATTTCATTACCACTAAAGAAGGGGTAAATGAAATTTATAAACTAACGGGTAAGGAACGTCATGAGATACGTAAGGTCATGATTTTGGGTGGAAGTAATATTGGGTATAAGACGGCTAACGATTTATGCAAGAATAGATTTAAGGTAAAGCTTATCGAAAATGATAAAGAGAAGGCTTTCGAAATTGCAGATGATATCCCTAGTTGTTTGGTTATTAATGGAGATGGTAGAAATGTAGATTTATTGCTAGAAGAAGATATACAAGATATGGATGCGTTTATTTCGGTAACAGGAAATAGCGAAACCAATATCATGTCTTGTTTGGTGGCAAAATCTAAAGGAGTGAAAAAAACCATTGCCTTGGTAGAAAACATGGACTATTTTCAATTATCACATTCTATTGGTATCGATACATTAATCAATAAAAAATTACTGGCAGCCAATAATATTTTCAGGTACATACGTAAAGGAGAAGTAGTTGCTATGACCAAGCTCAATAATATGAATGCCGAATTACTAGAGTTTATAGTAACACCCTCATCCAGTGTAGCCAATAAAACGATACGTGATATTGATATACCAAGATCTGCCATTATTGGTGGTGTAGTGCGTCAAGGTGAAGGACTTATAGCGTTAGGTGATTTTAAAATTGAAAGCGGCGATCGTATTGTTGTGTGTTGCTTACCACAGTCTATTGGTAAAGTAGAAAAACTCTTCGTGTAATGAGTTTTATTACCAAAGTAAATCATAAAATTATTGCACATATCATGGGGTTGCTGTTAACTGTAAACGGCG
>JBNMOX010000152.1:0-4989 GCA_051275835.1 Patiriisocius sp. | reverse complement strand
GGCGCTTTACGCGATGCACTCTCCATTTTTGATAGAGTAGTAAGTTTTTCTGGAGCTAATTTAACACGCGAGGCTGTTACCGAAAATCTAAATGTATTAGATTACACATATTATTTTAATATTACGGATCTACTCTTACAAAATAACATTCCACAAGTATTACTTGCTTATAACGAAATCTTAAGCAAAGGTTTTGATGGCCACCACTTTATTATGGGGCTGGCTTCACACTTTAGAGACTTATTGGTGTGTAAAAATCAAGAAACTATAGCGCTGCTAGAAGTAGGTGAACAAGTAAAAACCATGTATTATGAGCAATCACTGCAAACAGAATACTCATTTTTAATAGAAGGAATAGACATTGCTAACACCTGCGATCTCAAATACAAAACCAGCCGAAACCAAAGACTCTTGGTAGAGTTATGCTTGATGCAATTAGCCTCCCTCACTGCGCAGGGAGAAAAAAAAAACTCCAATAGTGTAAAAAAACGTTTTATACTCCCTCCCTCACATTTTAAAGATGTGATAGTGAGTCCTTCGGAAATATTAGATGCACCAAAGGAAGTTGAAACTGAAATCGAAGTTAAAACGACCAAAGCTCCTAATGATAGTAATATTTCAGAACAAGTCCCTTCAATTATAGTTGCAAAAACAGAAGAAACCGAAGCTGTTTTAGAAACAGTAACGCAAGAAAGCACTATCCAAGAACAAGTTACTGACGTAATTCCATCCAAAAAAAGGGTTTCTGCTTTATCATTAAAGAGCATACAAAAAAAACAAGAACTCGCCAAAGAGCTTATTGCCAAAGCACCCAATCAAGAAAACCTCCCTACCAAATCATTTACGGAGGAACAAATGATTATTCACTGGAATGAATATACAGAACTTATAAAAATTAAAGGAAAATACAACCTCCTCTCTCACCTTAGTATGAATGTTCCAAAATTAATAGACGGAATGATTCACCTAGTGTTTCCAAACGAAACCATTAAACTAGAAGTAGAACGTGATAAATTTGAGCTATTAACACATTTGCGCAAAGAACTTCAAAACTATGATGTAGATCTTGTTATTGAAGTAAATGAAACCGAAGTAAAGCGATACGCCTACACCACCAAAGAGAAATACGAAAAATTACGAGAGAAAAATCCCAATTTAGAGGAACTTCGAAAGGCTTTTGATTTGGATATCTAACAGACAACTATGAAATCAAGACAAGAAAATCCAATTAAAATGTTAGGACTCAAACTGCCTACAGATCCCCGTTGGGTAAATATTGTTGAGAAAAATATTGAAGAAATCTTAACAGACCATGCCTATTGTGAGCAAAAAGCAACCTCTACAGCTATCTCACTTATTGTTTCTTTTCCCGAGTATACTGAATTAGTACAAGAAATGGTTGCGCTTGTAAAAGAAGAAATAAGTCACTTTAAATTAGTACACGATAAAATTATTGAACGCGGTTGGACCTTGGGGCGCGATCGTAAAGATAAATATGTAGTAGCCATCTTGAAATTTTTCCCTAAAGGCGGAAGTCGTACTACACAGCTAGTGCATAGACTCTTATATGCTGCCTTAATTGAAGCTAGAAGTTGCGAACGTTTTAGGTTGTTAAGTGAAGGGTTAGAAAATCCAGAATTATCAGATTTTTATTATAACCTCATGGTTAGTGAGGCCAATCACTACACCATGTTTTTAGGATTTGCTAGACAGTATGGAGATCGCAAAGAAGTAGATACCAAATGGCAAGAACTACTAACTTTTGAAGCAGAAGTGATGAAAGATTTGAGTAAAAGTGAAAGTATTCATGGCTAATCTGTGACAGGTGATCATATTTAATAAAAGACCTTCCTTTAAACCATTTTAGCTTTAATTACTTTGTTTTTCGCTCATTATAGAGCTGCTTTACAATACCATCGGCAAGACCAATTTTTGGAACATACATATTTTTTGCCTTTGCCCACTTCATGGCGGAGAGATAAATACGGGTAGCAGGAATAATAACGTCTGCTCTATCTGGATTCATTTTTAATTCAAATATACGCTCGTGATAATTGTACTCTTTAATTTTTTCGTAGAAATTAGCCAAAAAGAAATAACTTAAAGGCTGGCCAACTTTCTTTTCACTAAAGCGATATATACTGTTAATATTTCCGCCAGAACCTATTACATCTACTTTTGAATATACTTTTGTATGCTGGGTAATCCAATCTTTTACTTCATCCCAGATAGATTCTTTAACCATATCATTAATAATACGTACGGTACCCAATTTAAAAGAGCGAGAAGCAATATTTTTACCTTCTGCAAACACTGTGAACTCGGTACTTCCCCCTCCAACATCTACATATAAAAACACTTTATTATCGCTAATAAGTTGCTTTAAATCTGTAGTAGCAATAATGGCTGCCTCATCATTACCATCAATGATTTGTATATTAATTCCTGTAGCAGCTTTTAACTTTTCAGCAACTTCTTTTCCATTAGTAGCTTCCCGCATGGCAGATGTTGCACAAGCACGATAGTTAACCACTTTATGGGTTTTCATTATTAATAAAAACGCCTGCATAGCATCAAGTAAACGTTGATAATTAGCCTCTGTAATATTTCCTTCCAAAAAAACATCTGCACCTAAGCGAATAGGCAAACGCACCAAAGAAGTTTTTTTAAATTGTGTTGCAAAACCATCCTTCTCAATCACCGTAACAATAAGCAAGCGTATGGCGTTAGAACCAATATCTATAGCCGCATATTTTTCTATCTCTAACAATTAATCTTCTAGTTTATTTTTATAATACTCATACAAAGCAAATTGCGAACGTACTTTGGGCTTATTATTTTCCCTGTATGCATTGTTCTGTTTTTCTGAAATAATACGTGCCTTCACATTATCGCTCCAACAAATAGCAAAAGTATCTAAGATTTCTTCTTTGATTGTTTCATCATAAATAGGGCAAGAAATTTCCACCCTATTATCGAGATTTCTTCTCATTAGATCTGCAGACGAAATATATACTTTAGGCTTCCCTTCGTTCTCAAATATGTATAAGCGTGGGTGTTCCAAAAATTTATCTACTATGCTAATAACTTCAATGTTTTCACTCATTCCTTTTACACCAGGAATCAAACAACAAATCCCTCTAATGATAAGCTGCACTTTAACACCTGCCCTACTAGCGGTGTACAACATGTCTATCATTTTATGATCTGACAAGCTATTTAGCTTTAATTGAATACCACTTTTCTTGCCTTGTATATTATTTAAAATTTCGGTCTCTATTAAATTATAAAAAGCATTTCTTGTATAATGTGGTGATACAATTAAATGTCTATATTCTTTCACCTTATAGTTTACTTCAAAAAATTCGAATACCCTATTAAGTTCTTTCCCTATTTTTTGATTGGCGGTAAACAGAGTGTAATCCGTATAAATACGAGCCGCAGATTCATTAAAGTTTCCTGTACTTATAAATGCATATCGTTTTAATTTTCCATCCTCTTCTCGTTCTACGATACATGCTTTGCAATGCACCTTCAGCCCTGCTACTCCAAAAATAAGTTTTACGCCTTCACTTTGCATTTGCTCTGCATAATAAATATTGGCTTGCTCATCAAAACGAGCTTGTAATTCTATTTGTACTGTTACATCTTTTCCATTCTTAGCAGCATTGATTAAGCTACTAGCAATATGCGATACTTCTGCCAGCCTGTAAATCGTAATCTTTATTGTACGGACGGTAGGATCTAAGGCTGCTTCACGCAAAAATTTGACAACATAAGAAAACGTTTGGTAGGGTGCGTATAACAAATAGTCTTTTTTGGCGACCTTATCTAGTAAGCTTCCAACTAGACTTAAGTCGGGAATACGCAGTGGAACAATTTTTTCATATTGTAAATCATCACGTCCCAAACTTGGAAACTTAATATAGTCTCTTCGGTTGTGATACCTTCCTCCTGGAATAACACTATCTGAATTTTCTACTCCCATTTTTTGCTTTAAAAAAGCAAGTGTTTCATCGTCTATTGTCTTGTCATACACAAATCGTACAGGATCTCCAGCACTTCGATTTTTAACAGATTTAGAAATTTTATCTATAAAACTTTTACTCAAGTCACTCTCAATATCCAACTCGGCATCACGTGTAATCTTAATCATGTGTGCAGAAATTCGATCGTATTTAAAAATACTAAATATTTGATGCAGTGAATATCGTATCAAATCATCTAGAATGATAATATATTTCTTTCCATCTTGAGAAGGTAATTCTATAAATCGCTCTACATTTTTTGGTATTTCAATAAGAGCATAATTATTTTTTGATTCAAAGGTAGTATCATCCTTCGCCATTTCCATTTTTACGGCTAAATACGCAGCGCTATCTTTTAAAGACGGAAACCTTTCAAGTTCACCAATCATAATAGTAACCAGGGCCGGACTTACCGTTTGTAAGAAATAATCTGTAATATACTTTGATTGAGATTCTGTCACCTCGGTCTCATCAATCATTAAAATATTTTCCTTTTTGAGTTCTTCTTTGATGCTACCCAAAATACCCAAACTAGTTTTTTGTTGTTTGATCACTGTTTGTGTAATCATTTCCATCAACGCTGATGCAGGGATCCCTCCTAAAAAACTACGCCCTCCTTTTCCAGCATCTGCAATGCGCTTAATGGTGGCATAGCGTACTTTAAAAAACTCATCTAGATTGTTTGAGAAAATACCAATAAACCGTAACCTTTCAAGTAAAGGTGTCGTTGTATCCTCTGCTTCCTGTAATACACGTGCATTAAATTGTAACCAGCTTAATTCGCGATTATAGTAGGTATTATCAAGAGGATTTTTATTTAGATTTGGTGTCATATTTTTATTTTAAGTCTCTTGGAAATACAGTTTTAATAGTGGAACCCCCTTTAATTTTACTCCATGTATCCTCCTTAAATTTAATGGCTACAAAACCACACGTAGGTAGGTTTTCAATATACACGTTA
>JBNMOX010000151.1:0-5005 GCA_051275835.1 Patiriisocius sp. | reverse complement strand
GCACTTTTTTTATTTGGCCATTTACCTTAACTAAAGGAGATAGAGAAAGTATCGTATAGATTTGACCTCTCCCTTTTTTACTTGTTATTTTTGAATTTAGAGTGTTGGGTATCTTTGAAATAGTAACAAGTTCTAACTCTTTAGAAGAAACAGCACCATAGCGAATATTTGTTATTTGCAAACTATTAGGATTTGCAAAACCAGTATCCTCCCACTGATCTCCATAATTGATCGTCTCTTTAGAAAGCGTAATTTTAAACCGCTCAACTGCTTTCTCTCTGGAAGACTTCTTGGAAGATATGTTCTTTCCTGTAGGTGCAGTAGTTGTAGCAAAAGAAGATGAAGCTTCTTCATCTCCCCAAGAAACGATGATGTTTTTTGTTTGAGAAAAGGCAGAAATACTGCAAACCAATAAACTTAATAATAAAAATATCTTTTTCATGAGTAATTGTAACGCACTAAATATACACTTAGTATTGTGTTTGTATAAAGTTTTTTTTATCTAATTTAACGCTGTGCATACTAAAATGCGAACAAAATCGTTTTTGATACGTTAGTGGAGGAAAAAAGTAAATACTAACAACTAATTAAATATTAAAATAATAGTGTCATTTTGCCGTTAATCATTATATTGCAATCCCAATTTCTTCATAATTTAAACTATGAACTTAACTAAAAACCTAGCCTTTAGGCTACTTATTTTACTACTTACAACAACATTGATTGTAAGTTGCAACAACACTAGAGACTATAAAGACAGTTCTCGTGCTACTGGATGGAAGCTAAACTCTAAAGAGGGAGGCCCACAAAAAAACAGTAAGTACGCAGAGCAAGAAACAGGTCCAGGACTTGTTTTTGTTGAAGGTGGTACATTTACCATGGGTAAAGTACAAGATGATCCTATGCACGATTGGAATAATACTCCAAACCAACAGCACGTGCAATCCTTTTACATGGATGAAACGGAAGTGACCAACTTTATGTACCTTCAGTATCTAGATTGGATCAAACAAGTTTTTCCGCCAGAAAACGAAGAATATCGTAGAATCTATGAAGGTGCTTTGCCGGATACATTGGTATGGAGAAACCGTCTAGGATATAACGAAGTAATGACTAATAATTACTTAAGACACCCTGCATATGCTGAATATCCAGTAGTTGGTGTGAGCTGGATTCAAGCAGTTGAGTTTAGCAACTGGAGAACAGATAGAGTTAACGAACTTATTCTTGAAAAAGAAGGAGTAACAACCAGAAACGCACGCTACGAAGTAGAACCAGGACAAACGTTTAGTACAGAAACATACCTTAATGCCCCTACACAAACATATGGCGGTAACGACTCTATTACTAGAGGTGGTAGAATGTCTAAGTCTATTGAAAAACGAAGCAAAGACAGCACGAACTTATACATACAAAGAAAAGATGGTTTATTATTGCCTTCATATCGCTTACCAACAGAAGCAGAATGGGAATATGCCGCTATTGGCTTAGTAAGTTTACGTAACTATAATGTATACAGAGGTAGAAAAAAATATCCTTGGGATGGACAATACACACGATCTGGAAAAAGAAAATCGCGTGGTGACCAATTAGCAAACTTCAAGCAAGGTGATGGAGATTATGGTGGTATTGCTGGATGGAGTGATGATGGAGCAGATATTACTGCAGAAATTAAATCATACGAGCCAAATTCATTTGGTTTATACGATATGGCTGGTAATGTTGCCGAATGGGTAGCAGATGTATACAGACCAATTGTAGATGATGAATTTAATGACTTTAACTACTACCGTGGAAATGTGTATACCAAAAACGCTATAGACGAAAATGGTAAAGTGAAAATTGTTACTATGGATTCAATAGTATTTGACACCTTAAGTAATGGTAAAATTGTTGCAAGAGACCTACCTGGTGAAATTCTTCAAGTACCTGTAGATGAAAATGAAACATACTTAAGAACACAATTCTCAGAAAGTGACAATAGTGACTTCAGAGATGGCGATAAGCGCTCTTCACGTTATTATCAATCTTTTGGCGAAGAAGAAGAGGAAGAGGATCCTAGCAAAAGAATGTACAACTCTCCTAACCATAAAGTGGATGCTGTTCATGACAGTCTTGGCGGAGGAATAGAGCGTCAATTTGACAAGTCATCAAACAGAACATCTTTAATAAACAATGAAGTTCGTGTTTTTAAAGGAGGATCTTGGAGAGATAGAGATTACTGGTTAGACCCAGCACAAAGACGTTATTTCCCTCAAGAAATGGCTACAGATTATATTGGGTTTAGATGTGCTATGTCACGTGTAGGTTCAAAATCTAAACAGAATAAGAGAGCTAGACACTAGAGTCACGTTCACAATTCATATAAAACCCTCTTTAGTAATTTACTTAAGTGGGTTTTTTTATATCTTTATTTTTCATGAAACTAGAAACACTTTACTCCCATTTTCTAAAGAGTACTGGTATTTGTACTGATACCAGAAAAATAACTAAAGATTGCCTATTTGTAGCCCTTAGGGGCAATAATTACAATGGTAATAACTTCACCCAAGAAGCTTTAAATCAAGGGGCATTTAAAGTTATTATAGATGACATATCACAACACAAAAACACAGGAGAAACCATCCTCTGTAAAAATAGTCTTGACTTGCTACAAAAATTAGCAACACACCATAGACAACAACTAAACATTCCCATTGTTGCGCTGACTGGAAGTAATGGAAAAACGACTAGCAAAGAGCTTATTAATGCTGTCCTTTCTAAAAAATTTAAGACCACAGCTACTCAAGGAAATCACAACAACCACATAGGTGTTCCTTTAACTTTATTATCCATGACTCAAGATACACAAATGGGTATTGTAGAAATGGGTGCCAATCATAAAAAAGAAATTGAAGCGCTTTGCCAAATAGCACAGCCTAATTTTGGTTATATCACCAATTTTGGAAAAGCACATATAGAAGGTTTTGGAAGCATTGAAGGAGTTATTGAAGGAAAGAGTGAGTTATATAACTACCTTACCAAAGAAAAGGGAAACATATTTTTTAATGCAGATGATTCTATTCAAAAAAGACTATTGGGAAACTATATTTCAAAATTTGGATTTAGCGAAATAGATAGCGGCTTCTATATTATATCTCAACTAAGTAAAGATCCATATGTACAGTTAAAGATAGAAGATACCATTATAACTTCGCATCTTATCGGAGCCTATAACTTCACAAATATTTGTGCCGCTGTCCTTATGGGTATGCACTTCAACATCCCCCTAACAGAAATCAAGGACGCCCTTGAAGGCTATATTCCTACCAATAATCGATCACAATTAATTAACAAAGAAAGCAACCGTATTATCTTAGATGCCTATAATGCTAATCCAACAAGCATGATGGCAGCATTACAGCATTTTAACGCCATAGAGGCAACTTCAAAAATCGTTTTTTTAGGAGATATGTTTGAACTCGGCGAGACAACACAAAAGGAACATCAATACATTGTAGATTACCTTTCCCAAAGTAACATTACACAAATACATCTCATTGGAGTTCATTTCAGTAACACAAGAACTCCTTCAAAGAACATACACCAGTATAAGACATTTGAAGATCTAAAAGAAGCTTTAACAAAAAAAACACCTACTAACACCAACATCCTCATAAAAGCATCTAGAGGAATGGCATTAGAGCGTATTCTTGATCTTTTATAATTACTGAAATATTAAATATTTCAAGATTAATTAGCAACCACAATTTTTGTCGTTAACGACTGCCCGTTCATATGCAGTGTTAAGAAATAAACACCTTCTGATAAGGCAGCATCTGAAACAGGAACACGCTGGACACCAATAGCATTTGATGATGTTGTTATTCGAGATAATTGCTTCCCCTCTATCGAACTTAATGAAAGCGTATATGTCGTTTTTTCAAGCAATTCAAATTGAACAAAACTAGAAACTTTAATGGGGTTTTCTGAAAGTTGAAAATTGATACTAGCAGTATTTAAATCGTTAATTCCTGCAGTTTCCTCAAGATCTACAAATACCACATTGTTTCCCACTGGAATTGCCAATACACCATTAGGACTTATCCCAATGTCTGCTGGATTAGCTATAGAAGGAGTTGTAATGGTAGTAGCGATAGTAAAATCTGCATTGTATTTCGTAATCCTTGAAGGCCCCCAAGTTGAAATATAATATTCATTATTATATCGCACAATACCATCTATATTTGCTAAACCAGTGGAAATAATCGTAGAAACACTATTATCTGTTAAATCAACTTCTTTGATCTTCGCATTACCTTCCCATGTGCCAAATAGCAGTCTATTGTTTCCTTCATCAAACAAAACACCATTTGGGGTTTGACCTGTACTACTAACAAGCTCTGTAACTACTGGATTATTTAAATCTGACACATTAATTGCATGAATTTTATTTTGTCCAAAATCACTTACATATAATATGTTATTCGCCCCATCACTTCCCAAGCCATTTAAAAAACCCGCACCAGGAATTGAAATAGACATTACTTCTTGCTGACTCGTAAGGTCATACCCTTTTATAGCTATACCGCTTATAGCAAATACCACATTATCTATTACTTCAAGTCCATATGAAGCCACTGCACTGCCAAAAAATTCTAAGTTGCCCATTCCATCATCACTAACCATTTGCCCACCGTTAGAAACAAGCCATTGTTGATTAACAGAATCCCAATCAACGCTTTCTGCACCATTATATGTTTGAGCAGCAGCAAAAAAAGCAAAAATTAAAGTAAAAAATGTACATATTGTTTTCATAATGAGTCGTTTTAATAGTGAAGATAATTTATTCAAGCACTTTTAAATGTATACTATGAGAAATAGGTTAGAAAAGAATGCGCAAACGAAAGAATACTACTTTACAAATTCGCTGTGAATTTTTATTTTTTCTTCAAATGAAAATTCTTTGGTTTCAAACCATTCATGAACCATTATTTTCTGGTTTTCAAGTTGTGCATTTCGAATA
>JBNMOX010000150.1:0-5008 GCA_051275835.1 Patiriisocius sp. | reverse complement strand
ATGATGAATAGAACATGCATGCTCATCTGGACAATCATCACACTTTTCATAAAAGTTCAAGCTTACACAAGGCACGAGAGCAATAGGACCTTCTAGTATCCTATAAATAGACGCAATGGTTATTTTATCTGCCTCTTTTGCCAGCATATATCCACCGCCTTTTCCTTTTTTGGATATGAGTAAATCGCTTTTTTTAAGCGTCAACAAAATACTTTCCAAAAATTTTAAAGAAATATTTTCAGCTGCTGCTATTTTTGAAATTTGAACAGGTGTACCTAGTTTTTGTTTCGCAAGAAAGGCAAGTGCTTTAAGACCATATTTTGTTTTTCTTGATAGCATTTTTTTAAATTGAGGCGTTTATTCCACAAGCTTACTATTATTAAGTGTGATTTCATAAGATACAATCACACATTTTTCTAATGTTATAGATACAGAGCAGTATTTTTCGAAACTTAAGTCGGCAGCCTTTATTGCTTTTGAAGGATCTATGTTTCCTTCCAAAAAAATATGTACATGAATACTATCGAAAGGTTTTGCTTCTTTCAAATCCTTCCTTCCTCCTGTAACTTCAATATGATACGTATCTATTTGCTGGCGTTGTTTCTTTAAAATATGAATAACATCTATAGCACTGCAGCTGCCAACTCCCATTAATAGCAATTCCATAGGACTAGCACCTTGCGCACCTTCCTGTGAAGTAGTATCAATCATAATAGGAACTCCAGCTTTTCCTTTGGCTTCGAATAAATATTCGTTATTTTTTCTATCTAGTGTTACTTTCATAGTATTATATTGAATTTACGTACAAAGATTGAAAAACAAAAACATATGAGAGATTATCTACTTTATTTTTTTCTCTTTACATCAGTTGCTACTGCACAGGATATTCAGCATAATTTCCCAGATGATTTCTTTGGAAACTATACAGGTATCCTTCACATCCATAATGACAAAGGAACTACAGAACTCCCTATGGAATTTTATTTACAGCCCACAGATAGTGTAGGAAGTTATCAGTACACGCTGGTTTATGGGGAGGGAGAACAACGTCAAGAACGACTGTATACCCTCAAAGAAAAAAACAAAGACAAAGGCGAATACATCGTAGATGAAAACAATAGCATTATACTTGATGATAAGGTAATTGGAAACCGTATGTATGCTTTATTTGAAGTTGGCGGGAGTCTGCTCACTACATTTATAACCTTTGAAAAAGATCATATGATTTTTGAAATTGTGTATTTAGATACTTCAAAAAAGAATATTACTGGAGGCACTAGTGAAGAAATTCCTGAAGTTATTTCGTATCCTATTTTAGTCGTACAGCGTGCAGTACTTAAGAAGCAATAAAATTTTTTAATCTATATGAAACTCGTACCTTTGCATGCATATTCAAGAGGAAAGATTTGACTGCTTGCAACCTCTTCTGAAATGTTAAATTTCAGAAAAAAGAATTCTAATCAATTGCTTTAGAATTTAAATGCTAAAATAGTAAATTACATTTTTTGTAATCTTCTTTGGACGTACACGTCAAATCCACCTCAGTAAACTTATATTTTTAAAATTATTTATATGGCGTATTTATTTACTTCAGAAAGTGTTTCTGAAGGACACCCAGACAAAGTTGCAGACCAAATAAGCGATGCACTAATCGATAACTTTTTAGCTTTTGACCCCCAGTCTAAAGTAGCTTGCGAAACACTAGTAACAACAGGACAAGTAATCTTAGCGGGAGAAGTAAAAAGCAAGGTATATCTTGATGTTCAAAAAATTGCTCGTGATGTCATTAACACCATTGGGTATACTAAAAGTGAATACCAATTTGATGGCGACTCTTGTGGTGTATTAAGTGCTATTCATGAACAAAGTGATGACATTAATCGTGGAGTTGATAGAGATAACAAAGAACAACAAGGTGCTGGTGATCAAGGAATGATGTTTGGATACGCAACGCGAGAAACAGACAATTATATGCCGCTTGCCCTAGACTTGTCTCATAAAATTCTGCAAGAATTAGCATTGTTACGCAGAGAAGAAAAAGAAATCACATACCTCCGTCCAGATTCAAAAAGTCAAGTAACTATTGAATACAATGATGACAATACACCGGTACGTATTGAAGCTATTGTAGTTTCAACACAGCATGATGATTTTGATGCCAACGACGCTCGTATGTTAGCTAAAATCAAATCAGACATTGTAGAAATTTTAATTCCAAGAGTTAAAGCAAAATTAAAGCCTGAAATACAAGCCTTATTTAACGATACTATTACCTACCATATTAATCCTACCGGAAAATTTGTAATTGGTGGACCTCATGGAGATACTGGTTTAACTGGTCGTAAAATTATTGTAGATACCTATGGTGGTAAAGGAGCGCATGGTGGTGGTGCTTTTTCTGGAAAAGATCCAAGTAAAGTAGACCGATCTGCAGCTTATGCAACTAGACATATTGCCAAAAACATGGTAGCAGCCGGAGTGTGTGATGAAATCTTAATACAAGTAAGTTATGCCATTGGTGTGGTAGAACCTATGGGGATTTTTGTAGACACCTACGGCACTAGCAAAGTAAACATGACCGATGGTGAGATCGCAAAAATTGTTACGAAAGTATTTGACATGCGTCCAGCTGCTATTGAGGAGCGTTTAAAACTACGCCAACCCATGTATAGCGAAACTGCGGCCTACGGACATATGGGGCGGGTTAATGAAGTAGTTACCAAAACCTTTAGCATCCCAAATGCTGACAGTAAAACCATGGAAGTAGAGTTATTTACCTGGGAAAAACTAGATTATGTAGCAAAAGTGAAAGAAGCTTTTGCTCTATAAACACGTAATAATCATGCTACAGGCATGCCTAAATATTTAAAAAACCATCTTCATCATTGAAGATGGTTTTTTTGTTGATATTCCTTCTTAGCCCTAGGTGAATTTTTCGCTACCTTTATACAAAACAAACACACTATGACTGAATCTTATGAAAGAAGTTTGGAGTAGTTTGAACAATTAATAAAAAGTATTCCAGTCTTAGATCGAAAAGGAAAGTCAATGCCATATACATCTGTGAATGGCCATATGTTTTCATTTTTAGATAAAGAAGGGCAATTAAGTATTAGGCTTCCCAAGGAAATACTTGAACCTTTTATTGAAAAACACGAAAGTAGTTTGTCTATACAGCATGGTAAGCTTATGAAAAGAGTATATTGCAATTCCTGAAAAACTTTTAAAAAACATCCCAGAATTAACATCCTATTTTTTATCTAGTTATCAATACACTGCTTCATTAAAACCTAGCCCAACAAAGAAAAAATAACTTGAGTCATTTTCAAACCTTATTAAAAATTTAGCCCCTTAACCGCTTGCTTATTTCATACTAATAGCTTTTGAAAAATGTTATCACAACGTTAAAAGCTGTAACAACCTAAGCAACGAGCCGTATCTTTAAAACAAAAAGAAATGCGCTATCTCCTTTTAATCCTATTTTTCGCTACCGACATGAACGCACAAACTATTTTTGATTTCACAAAAGACGCTTCTATAAACAATTGGTATGTTGTGAATGATGGAGTAATGGGGGGACTCTCTCAGGGAAACATAGAAGTAGATAAAGAAGGTCAGGGTGTTTTTGCTGGGACTATTTCCTTAGAAAATTACGGTGGCTTTTCCTCTGTGCGTTATCGACTACCAGAAGCTATAGCCCTAGAAAACTATAAAGTAGTAGTCCTTAAAATTAAAGGAGATGGTAAAGCATATCAGTTTAGAATCACAGATGAAATCCAAAAAAGATATTCCTATATTACTTCTTTTACTACCAATGGGAGCTGGCAAGAAATAACCATTCCCTTACAAATATTTTACCCTTCCTATAGAGGTCGAAGTCTAGATCTACCTAATTTTAACGGGGATGTTTTACAAGAAATTACATTTTTGATTGGGAATAAAAAAGTAGAAGATTTTATACTATGTATCGATAGTATAACTATGAAGTAGCATTATATAATATTATGATTCTTCGCTTTTTGCACTGCTTCAATCTTACTATGCACTTGTAGTTTTTTATAGATATTCTCTATGTGTTTACGCACCGTACTTGGAGATAAAAATAAATTATCTGCAATCACTTTATAACTTAAACCCTTACTCAATTGCTCAAGCACTTCCAGTTCGCGTTTAGACAAGGTAATTACTTCTTGATCCTTTACATTTTCAATAGCGCTAGGATTTCGTAATAACTTTAGTGTTTTTAAAGCAATAGAAGGATTCATCGCAGCTCCACCATCCAAGGTTTCTTTAATACCATTATACAAATCGTCTGGGTTGGTCTCTTTGAGTAAATATCCATCTGTCCCAGCTTTAATAGCATTAAAAATGTGCTCATCATTATCAAAAGCAGTTAGCATAATAATTTTAATTTGAGGATATTTTTGTTTTACCACCGCTGTTGTTTCTATACCATTAAGCACTGGCATTTCAATATCCATAAAAATTAAATCACTATTATGATTTTCTTCCAACTTAGTCAATAAGTCACTAGCGTTCAAAATCAGGTGTTTAATAGTGATGTCTTCGAAAAACGAGCGTTTTCATTTAACAGCATGTATTAAAAAAGCATTATCATCTACACTGGCACCTTTAATATTCATAAGGTTGATGTATGTTAAAGGTAGGCATCTATATTTCAAAAAACAGAGTGCGATTGCTGTATATTCTAGTTGGTAGACTTTAGTAAAGAGGGCGATTCGCTTTTAGGGGACACTTAGTAAGTAGTGAAGCTATATATTAAAAAATCGCCCAAGGAAGTTGTTTTTGTACTTCGGAAATTGTAGCACCCAATTCTTTTTTGAACTGTATATGTGCTTCAGAGAATTCATTAAAAGAGCGGTGCTCTACACCTTTTTGAATGTTCCTTATCTGCTTTTGCAATGCGGCTGTTTCTGAAGCAATCCAAGTGGTATTAAATTTTTCCCAAATAATAGCAATAGCAGTTTCATTGGGATGTAGCATATCT
>JBNMOX010000149.1:0-5013 GCA_051275835.1 Patiriisocius sp. | reverse complement strand
AATATTCTCTAATCTGGTGGCTGACAATACAGGTTCGGCGATGGCCATACAAAGTTTAGGCTATTCAGATTTTAATGATGTGGTGGTGCCTTTAGGAATCAATGCAAAATCAGCAGCGTTAACCATTAGTATCGATAAGCTTGCTACCACTTTACCTGCGGACATAGGTGTGTATTTAGAAGATAGAGAAACAAGTACATTTACCTCGTTAACTAACACAGATTACACTTTTACACCTTCGGCAGATTTAAAAGGAGCAGGGAGATTCTATCTGCATTATAGCGCTAAAGCTTTAACAGCAGAGAGTACTGACTTCAATTATATACATATTTATACGACTATTTCTCCGAGAGAAATTATGATTAAGGGAAGCTTAAAATCAGACGCTACAGCCGTTTTATATGATGTAAATGGACGTTTAGTATTAAACCAAAAATTAAAACAGACGCTAAGTACGCATCGCATAGATGCATCAGGCCTTAGTGTTGGTTTTTACCTTATCAAGGTATTTAATGATCAGGGAGTAAAAACTCAAAAAATATTTATTCAATAAAAGAAAGCACAATGAAAAAAAACAGCATCAAAGAAAACACAGACAACGAGCTTATTTCTCGCAAAGAAGCGGTTTTAAAAATGAGTAAATACACCGCTTTAACCGCTTTGGGTACCTTAATAATTTTAAGTCCACAAAAAGCACAAGCAGCTTCACCACCAGGTGCAGGCGGCAGTCCTTTTTAATTAAAAGTATAAGAAATTTTTAGTATCACAATACAATCAAAACAGCTCCATATAAAATAAGGAGTATTTAAAACTTTAAGAAAAATAGTCATGAATAAAAAAAGATTCACATTTTTAGCAGCCCTATTAATTGCAGTAAGTATTTTTGGGCAAGCACCAGGAAAAACAAGTATTTTGGAAGGTAACAATCAGAAAATGGGACCAGTGCCATCAGCACCAGAAAAAATAAGTTATCAAGCCGTTGTGCGTGATGCGGCTAATGCCATCGTTGCAAACAAGCTTGTAGGCATGAGAATAAGTATTGTGCAAAGCGGTAGCAATAGTGCGAAAAACCAAAGGCCAAGCGCAGTTTATGAAGAAACGCAAACACCAACCACCAATGCCAATGGTTTATTAAGTATCTATATAGGTGCAGGGACGGGTTCAGACGATTTTAGTGCTATTGACTGGTCTGCGCTACCGCATTATATCACAATAGAGATCGACACATCAGGGGATAATGGTAGTTACGACATTACAGGTACCACCCAATTAGTAAGTGTACCTTATGCTTTGTATGCAAAAGCGTCTGCTGCTGGAACATTAACAGGATATGCATTAAATGCAACGGTAGTAGGCTCCTCTTTAACCTCAGTTGGAACTTTAACCGATTTAACTGTTACAGGGACTTCTGAAACAGGCCTCGTTAAAATTACAGGAGGTACTCCTGGAATTGGTAAAGTACTAACTTCTGATGCAGATGGTTTAGCAGGCTGGGAAGATGTTGCAGCAGTAGAAGTAACCTTAGCAGGAGCAGAAACATTAAGCAATAAAACATTAACGTCGCCTATAATAGCTACAATTTCTAATACAGGTACGTTAACCTTACCAACTACTACAGGTACTATTGCACTTACAAGTGACATACCTGAAGGGCAGTCTTCTGGCACAACAACCGGAGATATGCAATATTGGAACGGTACAACATGGGTAGTAGTAGCAGCTACTCCAAACGAAGGCGCTGCTTTACAGATGATAAGTGGCGTGCCAACTTGGGTTGGAGGAACAGCACCGCCAGCACCTTGGGCCGGAGGAGATGATTTCACAGATTCTAGAGATGATAATACATACAGAACAGTTGTTATAGGCAGCCAAATATGGATGAAAGAAAACTTGAAATATTTGCCTAGTATAACTAGTGGTACAGTATCGCAAACTGAGCCAAGGTATTATGTACATGGTTATTATGGCACAGATTTAGCAGAAGCTAAAGCAACTAGTAATTATTCTACTTATGGAGTTCTGTATAACTGGGTGGCAGCAACGAATGGAGCATCAACTAGCTCTAGTAGTCCAAGCGGAGTTCAAGGTGCCTGCCCTTCAGGATGGCATTTACCTAGCGAATCCGAATGGCTGGAATTATTCGATGGTTTAGGAGGGGCTGCTGATGCGCGTGCTAAACTAAAAGAAAGCGGAAATACCCATTGGTTAAATGATGACCTAAGCGGAGCAACCAACGAAACAGGTTTCACAGCCCTTCCGGGAGGTCAACATTATAATGCTAATGAATTCTTTGACCTTGGCTACTCAACCTACTGGTGGACTGCTACTTCAGCAAGGAATACGTATATGGACTGGAATCAATTGCAAACAATGGACAATGATATCAAATACGGCTTCTCTGTTCGGTGCATTAAGGATTAACATTATTATTAATTATAAAGTATAGTAAATATTTTTTTTTTAATACTTAAACATCCTGTATCACAAGTCAGGATGTTTTTTTTTCATCTCACTAAGTAGTATTAGTTTTTATATGAAATTTACGTTTTTTTTTAAGTTGAGAAATAATCCGATGATATGAAGAGAATATTCTATACTCTAATTCTATTACTTATTGGTGTGACAGCCAATGCTCAAAATACAGTGACGGGCACTTTTCCTGCTCTAAGCAAGCAACTGGTAAAGCTAGTTGGTTTTGATGGCTTTAATACGCATGCAATAGATAGCATTGTGGCCAACGATAAAGGAATCTTTAATCTATCATTTGGTGAAAATGATGATGGAATGGGTTACTTGGTATCCCCAGATTATAAGTCGGTTATTGTAATTCTTAACAACGAAGATATCATACTGAAAGGCGAATCATTTGCTTTACCCGAAACCATTGAGGTTTTAAAAAGCAAACAAAATCAAATTTTAGAACAATACGCTACAGAGCATCCACTTAGGAAACAGGCTCTTAGTGCATGGGATTATCTGTCCAAAATGTATAAACAGGATTCTCTTTTTGCGACATATAAAGTACCTCAGCAAGCAATAGAGAAAGAAAAAAAACGAATTAAAGCAGAAGACAGCTTGTTTGTAGCAACATTAGATCAAGCCACTTATGTGAGTTGGTTTTTGCCTATTCGTAAACTCCTGAGTTCCGTTTCTACCGTAGCGCAATACCGCCCCCAAGAAATTCCGGCAACAATTAAAGCGTTCCGAGCCTTAGATTATACTAAAGAACGACTTTACAAGAGTGGTTTACTCCAAGATATTATAGATAGCCATTTTTGGTTACTTGAAAACAGCGGGCATTCATCTGATTTGATGTATGTAGAAATGAATATTTCTATTGATTCTATGATTGAAAACCTGTCAAAAGACGAAAAGAAATTTAATAAGGTTACCAAATATCTTTTTGATTTGTTAGAACGCAGAAGTTTATTTCAAGCGTCAGAATACTTAGCTATAAAAGTGTTAACCCAGAATAGTTGCACGGTAAATGATGATTTGGCAAAACAGTTAGAGTTTTATCGCATCATGAAAAAAGGAAATACTGCAGCCGATATTATTTTTAGTGGCGACGTTTTTAAAAATGGTTCTCAAATTAAAACTCCTAAGCGTTTATCGGATATTAAATCTGCTTACAAAGTAGTTGTTTTTGGAGCTAGTTGGTGTGCTAAGTGCGCAGAAGAACTAAGTGAATTACTGCCTCTTTATAAGAAATGGAAATCAAAAGGTGTGGAAGTGGTGTTTGTTTCGTTGGATACAGACAAAACCAAATTTAATAATTTTTCTAGCATTTTTCCATTCTTTAGTATGTGCGATTACAAAAAATGGGACACCCAAGCTGCAAAAGACTATTATGTGTTTGCATCGCCTACCTTATTTTTATTGGATAAAAATCAAAAGATTATTTTGCGCCCAAATTCTGTAAAGCAACTAGATACTTGGGTTGATTATGCCATAGGAGAAGGGAAAGAGTAAAATTATTCAACGTAATGTTAACAGTCGCTCTAATTTTTTATCTGGATAATGCAGATTTCATAGTTGCTACATTTCATAAACTGTATTAATAAACTTATTGTGCTCATGAGTCATAAGAAAGATCTAATTAAAACCCCAAGCATTTGCTTGGGGTTTTTGGTTGGTTGCCGCTGTATTTCTTAATTATGAGGTTGCTTCTTTCTAGTACATTTCAATGATAATTACAAAGCTTAACCGTTTATTACGAGGAAAAAGGAACGAATGAAGTAAGTCCGTGTCATTGCGAGGAAAGTATGACCGAAGTAATCTTATGATTGAAACTGAGAAACAAAAAGATTGCCACTTCGTGCCTCCTCGCAATGAAGTAAGTCCGCGTCATTACGAGGGAAGTATGACCGAAGTAATCTGTTACTTTGTGGTTCTAATCATGCCATTGCTTCTTTCCACTGCGTTTCAATCGCAATGACAAAAGATGACGTCTTGATATAGTTTTACAAAAGAAATATTAAAAAGTCTTGCAATTATTGCAGGGCTTTTTTTGGACCATGACCAATTGTTGTAGGCTATGCATAAATTTTAGTCAATCTGTATAGGACAAATTCAATACTCTTAACGCCTCTAAATTGATTTCTAAAAGCCTTATTTAAAAACCGAAAATTATGGAACACAAAGAGTATTCAAACGAATTAACAGCTAGAATTATCAGCGACTTATGTTAGCTTGCATTTTTCTGGATCAGAAGTAGAAAGTTAGATTAAAAATCCACACAGAAGTTAAATGCTTCTGTATTTTTTTTAAGTAGAGCAGTATATTATCGCTAATTATTGTTGATACTCAATAATGAACTTTTATCTTTTTAAAGAAAAAATATCTACGGGTCAATTTTAAGAGGCAATCAAATAAGTTGAGCAAATACTCATTTGTTGTACCTATGTTGCACCCAATAAAAAACCTCAACTGTAAAAGTTGAGGTTTCTCCTCTGTACTCAAGGCGGGAACATTTATAATAATCATATGCAAACATAACTAAATAAAAACCTA
>JBNMOX010000148.1:0-5032 GCA_051275835.1 Patiriisocius sp. | reverse complement strand
AAGGTGGGAAAATATTACAATTTTTAGATACAGATGGAAGCCGTGTAGCTATTGGTAGTTTTGCAGAATCCTTACCAAGTACTTCTATAGAACACCTAGAAAGCGAGGGTATTTGGTTTATGGGCGGTAATGATCAAACTTCTTACAGCTTTGAAGAAGTAAAGGCTGGTTTCCTAGCAAATGACAATTTGCTAATACGCACGCAATACTTAGACGAAAATGGAGAGCCAACGATTTTAACTCGAGCAGAATCAATAACGAAAATTCAAAACGATGGTAAGTTAGTTGTAGAAGGAGCTAATTTGAAGCATAACGAATACGGGCATCCATTATTTGCAGACTTCTTTTTCTTTATTACAGGGTTTCACGGATTTCACGTATTCTCTGGAGTGTTAATTAACTGTATTATATTCTTTAATGTAGTTATTGGAACCTATGAGCGAAGAAAGAGTTATGAAATGGTAGAAAAAGTAGGGTTGTATTGGCATTTTGTCGATTTAGTTTGGGTATTCGTATTTACCTTCTTCTACCTAGTTTAATAATAATCATATATAGTACTATATAAAATGGCACATCACGAACATAGTTTAGCAATCTTTAGAGGAAAGCTTAAGTTCAAAACAATCGAACAAAAAATTTGGGGGGTATTTGTATTCCTCTCTATTATAACAATTATTGAAGTTGCATTTGGTATTATTAAACCAGAAGGATTAATGACACCTTTCATGTCTCCTTTTGAAGGCGGATTCTTAGCTGCCTTAGCAAATATATTCTTGTCTCCGTTTATTTACATGAAGCCCTTAAATTTAATCTTTATTGTGCTTACCATTGTAAAAGCATATTACATAACATGGGACTTCATGCATATGCGTGACGAGACAAAAGCATTACGCCGTATGGTTGTTTGGACGGCTATTTTTTTAATTTGCTACCTAGTTTTAATTTTACTTATTGAAGGAGATTACATCTTTGAAGTATACAAAGAGAACTATATTAAATTTGATTTTTAATAGGTAAACAGGCATTAGGCTTCGTTGCTAAAAACCCTAAAATATATTTAAAATCCCGCTGTTTCAGTGGGATTTTTTTATACCGAAACTTTAAATGAATATTAACCTTAGCTCTTTGGTAAAGACTCTTTTGTAGTGTACTTTTGTATTATTAAATCAAGCTTTTGGAAACAACAGAAAATAATATTAAAAAGAAAGTAGTCCTTGGGGTGTTATTCCTATTGCCCATAGCCATTTATATGTTTTTTGCAACTGGGGTAAATAATTTTGGAAAGCTTCCTGTACTTGTAGAAAATGTAAAAAATGTAAACAGTTTTAAGGATCTCAATGGTAAGCCTGTCACCCTTGAAAATAAAATTACAGTACTTGGGTTTTTTGGTAAGACTCCGCTTGAAACAAAAGCATATACGTACAATCTAGCACACAAGATCTACAAAAAGAATCATGAGTATAAAGAGTTTCAGTTTCTGATTTTATTACCAGAAGAAGCAAGAAATGGCGCCAAAATTTTGACCGCTAAAATTTCAGAAATTGCACCCACAAAAGCATGGACTTATGCTTTTGGGACACCAGAAGTTATTGAAGAGGTGTTTGCTTCTCTTAAAAGCGGCTATTCATTAGATACGTCATTATCGAGCGAGTATGTTTTTGTTATTGATAAAGACACGCATTTACGTGGTAGAAATGACGATGAAGATATACCAGATGGTTTGGTGTATGGGTATAACTCTGCAGATATTGGAGATATTAACAATAGGATGAGTGATGATGTAAAAGTGGTCTTGGCAGAGTATAGAAGAGAAACCAAAGCGAACAGTAGAAGAAACGAAATCCTAGTAAAACAAGAAAAATGAAAACAAAGTATGTAGGCTTATCTGCCGTTATTTTAATTTTCGCCATCATTTTTATTCCTAAAATTCATGAGCGTATCAATAATGGTACTGTGGTAGATAATGATAGGATGAGTAATTTTAAGAGTCAAGATGCTGAGGTGATTTCAGATACTTCAACCTTGTTGTTGGCGCTACAAGATGTGCCTCCGTTTCAATTTGTCAATCAAAATAATGACACTATTGCCAATGATTTTTACAAAGGAAAAGTCTATGTTGTTGAGTTTTTCTTTTCAAGTTGTACCACTATCTGTCCTATAATGAACAGGAATATGTTACAAGTTCAGGAAGCATTTGCAAGTCAAGAAAATTTCGGAATTGCTTCTATTACTATAGATCCAGTATATGATACTCCAGAAGTATTAAAAGCATATGCCAATACCTATGGAGCCAATCACCCCAATTGGAATTTCTTAACAGGTGACAAAGTTACTATTCATAAACTGTCAAATGATGGCTTTAAGTTATTTGCTGCAGAAGATCATGAAGAAGAAGAAGGTTTTTCTCATTCAGGTCTGTTTGCTCTTATAGATCAAAATGGAACGGTGCGTTCAAGAAAAGATACCCATGGTAACCCACTATTTTACTACAATGGTCTTGAGCAAGAGGGGATAGATATGTTGATAGCGGATATTAAAAAATTATTATAAATGGCAACACAAACTAAAAAAAAGTATAACACATGGATCTGGGTACTCTCTATTGCTATTCCAGCGGCCGTGGCGATATTATTTACGGTACGTATCCCAGGTGTGGAGCGGATGGGTTTTTTGCCCCCTATCTATGCAAGTATAAATGCTTTTACAGCATTTGTTCTCATAATGGCACTTATTAAAATTAAGCAAGGTGATAGAAAAGCGCATGAGGGCTTCATGAAACTTGCTATAGTACTTTCTGTTGTCTTTTTGGTCCTGTATGTTGCCTATCATATGACTTCAGATTCAACTAAATTTGGAGATATCAATGGAGATGGATTGGTTTCAGATCTAGAATCAGAAGCACTAGGAACTATTAAGTATGTCTACTATTTCTTGTTACTTAGCCATATTTTATTGTCTGTAACCATTATTCCTTTTGTGTTAGTTACGTATGTGAGAGCTATTAATGGAGATTTTAAAATGCATAAAAAGATAGCGAGAATTACATTTCCATTGTGGTTATATGTGGCTATCACTGGGGTTATTGTTTTTATAATGATCTCACCGTATTATCCTAATTAATATGAAAAGAGTACTCCTGCTTTTAATACTACTTATCTGTGCACTCCCTGCAGATGCTCAATGTGCTATGTGTCGCGCTGTTCTTGAAAGCGAAGAGAGTGGTTCAGCTGCTAAGGGGATCAATAATGGAATCATGTACTTAATGGTTTTTCCATATTTACTTGTTGGAACTGTAGGATATTTAGTCTATAGAAATCGCAAGAAAGTAAAATAATAAGGATGTCGTATTTTTTTCTTCTGTAAAAGCGTAACAATTTCTCTCAAATAAAGTCTTATATAAAGACTTTCCCTAACCAAACTTTCTTAAGTCTTAACAAGATATTCACATAATTAAGAGTCAATAGACTGTTACTTTGCAATTCAATATAATAGAACATGATTGAAATAAGCGACTTACATAAATCATATCACATGGGTAGCAATTCGCTACATGTTTTAAAAGGGATTGATTTTTCTGTACAAGAAGGTGAAATGGTTTCTATCATGGGGTCTTCGGGATCTGGAAAATCTACCTTATTAAATATTTTGGGGATGCTAGATGAGGCCGATCAAGGTTCATATACACTCGATGGGAAACACATCAAAAACCTAAACGAAAAAGTTGCTGCGAAATACAGAAATCAATTTCTTGGATTTATATTTCAATCGTTTAATTTAATTAATTACAAATCTGCACTAGACAATGTTGCTATGCCACTGTATTACCAGGGGGTAAAACGGGCAGAGCGCATGGAGAAAGCACACCATTACCTAGAGAAAGTAGGATTAGCAAATTGGGCTACCCACTTGCCAAGTGAACTCTCTGGAGGACAAAAACAACGTGTTGCCATTGCGAGAGCATTAGCAAGTGATCCTAAAGTACTACTAGCAGATGAGCCTACTGGAGCCCTAGACACTAAGACTTCTTATGAGGTTATGGAATTAATCCAGCAAATTAATGATGAAGGTAAAACCATACTTGTGGTGACACACGAAGATGATATTGCCCATATGACGAAGCGTATTGTAAACTTAAAAGATGGATTAATTATCGATGATACACTAGTAACTCAAGTGCGTGCAGATGAAGCACGGCGTAAAGCTGAAGCACATGTTTGATGTAGAGCGTTGGCAGGAAATATTTGAAACGATTGGTAAAAATAAGTTGCGTACTTTTTTGACGGGACTTTCTGTGGCATCTGGTATTTTCATTCTGGTTATTCTATTAGGGTTTAGTAGTGGTATTCAAAAAGGAGTGAAATCTCAATTCGAGCAAGATGCAACAAACCGTGTTGCGGTGCGTACACGTGTTACTACTAAAAGCTACAAAGGATTAAACCCAGGGAGACGTATTCAATTACGTAATGATGATTTTACCGAGATCAACAATAAATATGACGAACAACTAGAGTATAAAACCGCTATCTACAATATGTGGGGTAGCCAAATAACTTTTAAGGGTGAAACTGGAAATTACAGATTAGAAGGTGCTAATCCAGATCAACAATTTATTGAAAACGCAAGTCTAGTTTCTGGACGGTTTTTGAGTCAAGATGATATGGATGAAACCCGAAAGGTTGCCATTATTGGTAATATCATTAAAAAAGATTTATTTAAAGGGAAAGATCCCATAGGTGAAATTATTTCCATTTTTGGTGTGAATTTTAAAGTGGTTGGAGTCTATACAGATCCTGGGGGGGCTCGGGAAGAAGGGCGCGTTTTTGTGCCACTTCCTACTGCGCAAATTGCATTTAGTGGTGGTGACAGGGTTAGATCGCTTGCTTACACCGTAAAAATGAGTGATGATTTTGATGAAGCTGTAGCCTTAAGTGCCGCCTTGTCTGAAAATTTAGAGCAAGATATCAAGTCAAAACACCTTATAGCTCCAGATGATAGAGGTGCTGTTCGTGTTAATAATACCTTAGAAGAAGCT
>JBNMOX010000147.1:0-5056 GCA_051275835.1 Patiriisocius sp. | reverse complement strand
GAATAAACAAACCGCCAAGGACTTCTGCAAGGGTGTGAAACCCTTCTGCTCCCCATTCCCACATCCAGGCCTTGTCTATTACAGTAGCAATATTATCACTCCATCCCCAAGCAGAAAAACCGATAAGGATTGCGGTACCCAAACTAATTAAAACGGGGATTGCAAAATATTTCCACAATCCTAAGGTACTAATGAGTTTAAAAGTACCCATGTATGCCTTAATGCCTTTAAAGATGCTTTGTATCATACTGAATGAATTATTCTTCTAAATAAACCAATACATTTTGGAAATAGTCTATTTCTTCAATTTTGGCTACTTTTTGTGCCTTTTTCGCCATTTCTTGTAATAAATGAATCATTTCTTCTTCATTTTTGTCGATATGGTTTAAAAAGAAGATTCTTCCAATGGTATTGTTGTGCAGGTCCATAGCCTCATCCAAAAGCTCATTTTGAGTTACTTTCTCATACAAATCACCTACTTTTTGGGTCCAAAAAACACTTTTCTGCTTATTTTTTGCATATTTCATCACGTTTTGACAAATCAGGATATTCCAAAGCGCGTGTCTAAATGCATTGGCTTGATTGCTCTTATGATGTGTATTTCCATAGAGGGCGTCACAAATATGCATTGTTTTTTTTGTAGCGCTGAGGGTAGGAATACTAAATTGTGGGCGCGACAAGAATAACAAGGATAACTTGACAAGTTGCCCTATACTTAATTGCCCTATGCGTGCCCAGATTTTCAAACGTCTGCTTTATATTCTTTTACTGCCTCAATAAATGCCGCTGCATTTTCTACTGGGATGTTTGGTAAAATACCATGACCTAAGTTCACTATATATCGGTCTTTACCAAAGGCGTCAATCATTTGTTTGACTTGTTTTTTAATTTCAGCGGGTGGACTAAAAAGTCTGGTAGGATCAAAGTTTCCTTGTAATGTAATATTTCCGCCAGTTAAATAACGTGCGTTTCTAGCAGAACAGGTCCAATCTATACCTAAAGCACTTGCGCCACTTTTCGCCATTTCATCTAGTGCAAACCAACATCCTTTACCAAAAGCAATTACCGGAGCATCGTCTTTTAAGGCGTCTATAATTTGCTGAATGTATTGCCAAGAAAATTCTTGATAATCAACGGGAGATAACATACCTCCCCAACTATCAAAAATTTGTACGGCATCCACACCAGCTTTTACTTTTTCTTTTAAATATAGAATGGTAGTATCTGTAATTTTTTGAAGTAATTCATGCGCAGCTAGTGGCTGTGTAAAGCAAAACTCTTTGGCTTTGTCAAAATTCTTACTTCCTTGTCCTTGTACGCAATAGCATAAAATAGTCCAGGGACTTCCAGCAAAACCAATTAAAGGGATGTCATCATTTAGTTTTTCTTTGGTCATTTTAATCGCCTCCATAACATAGCCCAAGCTTTCGTGAATGTCTGGTACTATTACACGGTCTAAATCTTTTTGAGAGCGAATGGGATTGGGCAACCAAGGACCAATATCTGGTTTCATTTCTACTTCAATATTCATTGCTTGTGGGATGACTAAAATATCACAAAACAAAATAGCTGCGTCCATACCATATCGACGAATGGGCTGTACGGTAATTTCACTGGCTAGCTCTGGAGTTTGACACCGTGTAAAGAAATCATATTTGGCTTTGATCTCCATAAATTCTGGCAGGTAACGCCCAGCTTGACGCATCATCCATACAGGAGGCCTATCTACTGTTTCTCCTTTGAGAGCTCTTAAGAATAAATCGTTTTTAATCATAATATTTTTTATTATAGCTGCATTGGCAGCATACTTTTTTTAAATGTCAAGGATGAAAAGAGACACATCGCTTTTCCCTCTCCCAAACCTCTCCCGCTGAGAGGGGGTAATTTGTTTAAGTTTTACTAATCATTATTACTTTCGAAATCAAGCTTTCAATGGAATTTTCATTCGCAACAACAACGTTTTTAAAATGTTCATGGGCACTTGTTGCAGTGGTATTTCCAATACAATAGGCAATTGTGTCTTGACTACTTTTATTTTCTGAAAGATAACTCGCTACACCGCTTGGACTAAAAAACAAGATTCCGTCCCATTTTTGCTTAAATTTCTTTGGTTTTAACTCCGTTTGATATGTTTTTACTTCAAAAAGGCTGATTTTTTCATTTTTTAATACTTCTGGAAGTGCTTCTCTTCTCAAGGTACCACAGAAATATAAAAAAGAGTTTTTTTTGTGATTTTTTACAATAGTTTCACTCAATTCTTTCGAATTTTGAGCCATTACTATCACATTTAGCCCGTTTTCCTCTAATAGGGATTTTGTTTTATCCCCTACACAAAAACAGTTTTTGACTTCCGTTGAGGTATCCTTTTTATTTAAAAAAGAGCGGACACCATTCTGACTTGTAAAAATGGCACTTTCAATGATTGAAGGCATTTTAAAATCCAAAAATGTGATAGCGATCGCATCATAATCTACTAAACTAATTCCCGCTCCTAAGAGTACATGTCTTTGATTGGGTTTTAGTTTTTTAGTAGATAAAATGCTTTTCATGGTATGCTAAGAATTCATTTCTCGTTTCATCTCTTTCATCAACTTCATACCACCATTATCCAATAATTCTTTTGCTATTTGTTCCCCTGCTTGATGCACAGCTGTAATGGCAATTGTTTTTTCTATTTCTATTTTTTGAACACCATCGAGAGAAAATAAACATCCTTTAAATTGAATTGTATCTCCATCGATTTCTGCTAAAGCTCCAATAGGCGCGGTACAACCTCCTTCTAATGTTCTTAAAAAATCACGCTCTATTTGCGTGCATATTTGAGAGGGGTTATGATTTAGTTTTTGAGTTGCTTCTATACAAAAAGGATCGTCGTCTAATGCAACGATAACCATCGCTCCTTGAGCTGGAGCAGGTGTCATCCAATCCAATGCCGTATAGTGTTCTGGAAGCACTTCAATACGTTCCAAACCAGCCTTGGCAAAAATAGCACCCTCCCAAGGGTTGTCTTTTAATTTCTGTAATCGGGTGTTCACGTTTCCACGTAAATCTACGACGCTATGATGTGGGTATTTATGCAACCATTGTGCTTTACGACGTAAACTTCCTGTAGCAATAGTGCAGGGTTTTGTAGTATCTATAGCTTCTTTGGTAGCTAGGATATCGAGGGTGTTGGCACGTTTTAAAACAGCAGTTTGTACCATGCCTTTAGGAAGCGCTGTGGGCACATCTTTCATCGAGTGTACCGCAATATCAACACTGTTATTAAGCATGGCAACATCGAGTGTTTTGGTGAAAATACCCGTAATACCTAGTTCATATAATGGTGTGTCTAAGACTAAATCTCCTGTAGACTTTACAGGCACTAATTGTGTTTTATAGCCTAAAGATACTAGTTGATCTTGAACAGTATGAGCCTGCCATAAGGCCAATTGACTATCTCTAGTACCTATTCGGATCACCTTAGTCATGATGCTTTTCGTTTAGCTGAAATATTTGTTGGATCACTTCCGCAGTTTCGGCAGCACTTCCGTTTGCATTTTTTAAATGATTGGCAACTTGAGTCGTGATTTTCTGAATAATTCTATCACTTATAATTTCGGCTTGCGCTTCGTTGAAGTCCGAAATTTTACGACGTTGATTATCAATTTCTCCTACTTTTATTTTTCCCAATTTTGATTTTAAAGCCTTAATTGTAGGTGCAAAACTTCTATGTTCTGCCCAAGTAGCAAACTCAGCTTCTACCTCTTTGATGAGGATCTCTGCTAAAGGAATTTGAGATTGGCGATGTGCCAAGGTGGCATCGGTTACTTTTGACAACTCGTCTAAGTGAATCAAGGTTACATTTGGGTTTTCTTTTACATTTTCCGATACATTTTTTGGTATTGATAAATCCAAAATTAAGAGTGGTTTTTTAAGATATAACAACTCTTTGCTAATGGTAGGTTGTTGTGCTCCTGTAGCGACAATCATAATATCACTTTGCGCAATTTCACTCTGGATATTCGCATAGTCTTTTACCACCAAATTAAATTTACCAGCAATGGCCTCAGCCTTTACTTTGGTTCTATTGATGAGTGTAATATGTTCGTTTTTGGTATGCTTTATCAGGTTTTCACAGGTGTTGCGTCCAATTTTTCCAATACCAAAAAGTAAAATATTTTTTTCACTTACGTAAGGAACACGCGCCATGATGTATTGTACAGCAGCAAAACTTACTGACGTTGCGCCTGTAGAAATTTCTGTTTCATTTTTAATGCGCTTACTAGCTTGTATCACAGCATTTCCTAGGCGCTCCATATAGGCATTTAACATCCCCATCTTTTTTGAACGACGAAGACTGTTGCGCAACTGACTTATAATTTCAAAATCACCTAATATTTGACTATCCAATCCTGTACCTACTTTAAATAGATGCGAAACGGCTTGTTGGTCTTGATGTATATAGGCTACTTTTTCAAATTCGGCAATGGCACCTTGTGTGTGTTCACATAATAATTGGATGAGGTCTTTAGCTTCTTTCGCAAAACCGTATAGCTCTGTTCTGTTACAGGTGGAAATAAGGATTAGTGAAGTAATGCCCATCGTTTGGGCGGCATCTAGAATAGCTTTTTGAGCACTTTCTGAAATACTAAAATGCCCTCTAATTTCTGCATCGGCCTTTTTGTAGTTAAGACCAATGGCGTAGAATGTTCCACCTTGAGAAGCGATATATGTGCTTTGTGCGTTACTTTTCATATGCTACAAGCTTCTCTTAGTGTTCTAAAAGAAGTTGAACGGCAAAAATAGACCCAATCATAATCAAAAAACAACGCTAGGGGTATCAATAATATCGATATCTGTTGTTTTTTCTCATATTTTTCTACAAAATGACTTAAACCCAATAAATTCGTACCTTTACAAAAGAATCAGGTTTTGCTATTTATAACAGTTCTAAATAAAATGAAAGAACACAACGACGCTCAAACTTCAGAAAGTATCGCTCAAGGTATATACAAAGAAACCATGATTGAGCAGGGCTTTTATATTTTAAAACTTAACAATGAAACTACTGAAA
>JBNMOX010000146.1:0-5060 GCA_051275835.1 Patiriisocius sp. | reverse complement strand
TAATAAATTAAATCTTTTAGATAGTTCTTTAAATTCTTTAATCGGATTTTCGACATCTTTGATTTCCATTTGATTTCCATTTGATTTCCATTTGATTTTAGGTTTCAGATATGCGTATTAGTGGGACAACTTGCTTATAACTCGTTATATCAGCTATTTTGTTCTTGTTATCCCATAAAATAGCTAGGATACTCGTGGTTTATTGTTCTTGTTATCCCGTAAAAACAATAAAAAATATCCATCCAAAAATAGGTGTCTTCCTCTTTTTTACAAGCGCTTCACACAGTATACCTCTAACAAAGCAAAACTCGGTACGGGAATCCGTAAGCAATACAGCAGCCTAAAGATGACTCTTTACATAGGCTAGCAATTCAGCAATCGCTTCATCGGTCAGTTCTTTTTTAATATCAAGGTAGCTACCATCTGAAAATCGAGGTTTGGTTTCTGGTCCATCAGGACTGCAGTGGTCTACATCTATTGATTTTCTCCACCGCTCTGCATGTGTGCTCCATTCGGTTTGATCTACCAATGAAGGAGCATCCACCCACACATTCCAAGCAAGGATATTTCCTTCTTGCAACATATTTGCCGAACCAAGATTAAATAATTTCATGACCAAGTCATTAAAGCCTGCTACGGTTGGATCTGGGTTGACATCAATGGGGCCTATCGCTACCTCAACATTGGCATGATTCCAGGAGACCTTGCTGTGATTTGCGAAACCAGGGATGTCTTTTTCTAAAAATAACCCGTCTCGTATCGCTAATATGGATTGTTTTTCCTGTGCCGTTTGAAAAGCGTTAATTTCAATTGCTTTTGATTTTTCGGTTGGAAAAGGCAGGCCGGTTAGATCGATTAAGTTCCAAATTAATGCACCCAGGGGACTTTGTTTAGCACTTGGACTAAACCAAATTTTTGGTTTAATTGTCATATCAGCCGCCAATGTTTTGTTGCTTTCATCTACCCAACCTTTTTGAGAAGTAACGGTCACTTCTACGTTTATAGTCCCTAAGCCTTCTATAAAGGTACCTTGTTGCGGGCATATAATAGACCATGATTGTCCTATATCGTCATAGCCTATTCGGGAAATATCTGGTGCAAACATTTGAAAACAACGTTTTGGATCTTTTTTGCCTTGCTCTGTTTCCCAAGTAAATTCTGGCCATAATACACGTTGTTGCCGGGTAATTTTTTGAATATTATCCATATTATCTGTCAGGCAAAGTGCATCAAGATTTACCTTTGGATATTTCATTTCGGGATGTTGCGCTACAAAGCCGCCTTTCCATCCTTTGGCTGGCATTTTGTTCGGTTTTAATTTCATGGTTTTATTTTAATTTTAAGAATATTTATGAAACAGTATTTATCGATTGGGTTTTTATAACTCTTCATTACCAAAAATACGCACCATATACCAAGTAAAACAGCGTGTTTACCCCTGTTTATGTAGTGTTCTTTCATCGTTAGTATATTTCAGAAAAAAAATCAAATGATTCAGAAAAAGTACACCAATATATCATTATGGCGTACCTACAACAATAGATCTACTCCATTTCCAACCAAAATACAAATCCTGAACGCTTTGTGTATAAGTATTCCCGTTAGCTGGGTCACTAACGATTACATATCCATCTGATGAGATTCCCTGCAACATTATAAAATGTCCAACATTTGGATTGTTTGTTGGGTTTACAAAAGCAATTAGCTTCCAACCACTAGATAAACTATGATATAACTGTTGAGGATTTGCTGGATGTGAGACTGACCAAGCTTTAAAATGGTATGAATGAAGCACAGCAATGACTTCATTGATCGATGCAGGTCTGTTCTGAGGCCAACCAGCTAGTCTCGAAACTATAGCCGTTTGTGATTTGTTTACATTAGCCTGATATAAGGAACTTTGAATACAAGAAGCCCAACACCACATATTCTTTTCCTGTGTGTTTATTTGCGCCTCTGCGTGTAGTGTTAAAAGCGTAAAGAAAATTGTAAATAATAGGATTATTTTTTTCATAACAAGTTAATTTTAAATTTTAAAAAAATAATAGAGAATACGATATGATGCCATAAAAAACATCCTAAAAACTACTAAGCATCCAAAACTAGAACATTAAAAAAAATCATACAAGGGTATTTTCCCTTGTTTTTCAGGGTATTGACTCCTCTCTAATTAATTTTAAATACAATAATAGCACGAGATACCCCAAAACAGGCAAAAGAAATCCCTAACAAAATCCCTACTCTACCTAGACCTATTAAAGTTTTGCTATTTACTATGCACGCATAACATATATGTTGTATCTTTGGGTTTGTATTAACACACCAAACCATCACCATTGAAAGAAAAGACCATAGATTACGTTCTAAGATCCACCTGGATGGCCGTACAAAAAATGTATAATGAAGAAGCGGGTACTAAAGGTAGTACTATGGCTACGGGTTTTGCCCTTATAAGCATAGACCCAGAAGATGGCACTCCTTCTACTGCTTTAGGTCCTAAAATGGGCATGGAGGCTACGTCTTTATCTCGTACGCTTAAAAAAATGGAAGAGCTAGGTCTTATAGAACGCCGCCCAAACCCAGAAGACGGTCGCGGAGTTTTAATACACCTCACAGCCTTTGGTGTAGAAATGCGAGAGTTCTCCAAGAGCGTTGTGTTTCGTTTTGATGAGGCAGTGACAGAGAGTATTTCAGAAGACGATATTAAAACATTCAAAAGAGTTGCAGCTACCATGATGGAGCTCATAAGCAACAAGAAAGTATATAAAAAGGTAATTCATAATTCATAATTGAATCGTATGTCTAAAAGAAGAATTAATAAAGTAGCCGTGATAGGCTCAGGAATTATGGGAAGCGCTATTGCTTGCCATTTCGCAAATATTGGTGTAGAAGTTCTATTACTAGACATTGTACCCCGCGAATTAACAGACAAAGAAACAGCAAAGGGGCTCACTTTAGAAGACAAAGCCGTGCGAAACCGCTTGGTAAATGATGCCCTTACAGCGTCTATCAAATCGAAGCCTGCTCCTTTATACCATGCAGCCTTTGCAAAACGCATCGCTACCGGAAATCTAGAAGATGATATTGCCAAAGTTGGTGCCGTAGACTGGATTATTGAAGTAGTTGTAGAGCGTCTAGACATCAAACAAAAAGTGTTCGAAAACCTTGAAAAGTATAGAACTCCAGGTACCTTAATTACCTCAAACACTTCTGGTATCCCTATTAACTTCATGAGTGAAGGGCGTAGTGAAGATTTTCAGAAGCATTTTTGTGGGACGCATTTTTTCAATCCGCCTCGCTACCTAAAGTTATTTGAAATCATTCCTGGACCAAAAACAGATCCAGAAGTACTTGACTTCTTTAACAGCTATGGCGAACAGTTTTTAGGTAAAACTACTGTGATAGCAAAAGACACGCCAGCCTTTATTGGTAATCGTATTGGTATTTTCTCTATTATGAGTTTGTTCCATGCCGTGAAAGAAATGGACTTGACTATCGAGGAAGTAGACAAACTTTCGGGTCCTGTTATTGGACGACCAAAATCTGCTACCTTCCGTACGGTAGATGTTGTAGGATTGGATACCTTAGTGCATGTTGCTAATGGTATTAGAGAAAACTGCCCTAAAGATGAACGTTCAGAATTATTCCAATTGCCAGATTTCATCCATACCATGATGGATAACAAATGGTTGGGGAGTAAAACGGGACAAGGATTCTATAAAAAAACTAAAAATGCGCAGGGTACAACCGAAATAGTAAGTCTCGACTTAAATTCGCTTGAATACAGAGCAGCTCAAAAAGCAAAATTTGCTACGCTAGAACTCACGAAGTCTATAGATAATGTAGCAGATCGTTTTCCAGTACTAGTGAAGGGAAAAGACAAAGCAGGTGAATTTTACCGCAAGACATTGGCTGCCTTATTTGCCTACGTAACCAACCGTATTCCAGAAATATCAGACGAGCTATACAAGATTGATGATGCTATGAAAGCAGGTTTCGGCTGGCAACATGGTCCCTTTCAAATCTGGGACGCTATTGGCGTAGAAGCTGGTGTCGACATCATGAAAACTGAAGGTCACGAGCCTGCGGCATGGGTTGCTGAAATGTTAGCAGCTGGGAGTACGTCCTTTTATACGGTAAAAGATGGTGCTACCTATTCGTATGATATTCCTACGAAAGCACAAACCAAAGTACCGGGACAAGACTCCTTTATTATATTAGACAACATTAGAAAATCTAGTGAAGTGTTTAAAAACAGTGGTGTTGTCATTGAAGACTTAGGAGATGGTATCTTAAACTGTGAGTTTAGATCAAAAATGAACAGTATTGGTGGTGATGTCTTAGCAGGGATCAACAAAGCCATAGACCTCGCCGAAAAAGACTTTGACGGATTAGTACTAGGAAACCAAGGCGCCAACTTTTCAGTAGGAGCCAATATTGGTATGATCTTTATGATGGCAGCAGAGCAAGAATATGACGAGTTAAATGCAGCGATTAAGTATTTCCAAGACACGGTAATGCGCTTGCGCTACTCTTCTATTCCAACCGTAATGGCACCGCACGGTATGACCCTTGGTGGTGGTTGTGAGTTAACCTTACATGCAGATCGCGTAGTTGCGGCAGCAGAAAGTTATATTGGACTGGTTGAATTTGGTGTTGGTGTGATTCCTGGTGGTGGTGGTTCTAAAGAAATGGCATTACGTGCTAGTGATATGTTTCAAAAAGGAGATGTAGAGCTTAATGTATTGCAAGAGCATTTCTTAACCATTGGTATGGCAAAGGTATCTACATCGGCGCATGAAGCCTATGATCTAGATATTTTAAAGCCTGGTAAAGATATAGTCGTTGTAAATACAGCGAGACAAATTGCCACAGCGAAAGCAGTCGCAAGACAAATGGCAGACATGGGCTACACAAGGCCAGCAGCAAGAAATGATGTAAGAGTATTAGGAAAGCAAGCCTTAGGAATGTTCTTAGTAGGAACAGATTCTATGAATGCTAGTAACTATATAAGTGAGCACGATCAAAAAATTGCCAACAAACTAGCCTATGTGATGGCA
>JBNMOX010000145.1:0-5099 GCA_051275835.1 Patiriisocius sp. | reverse complement strand
TTTGTGGTCTTATGCCTAGCCAATCAAACAGGAGTAGATTTAAAAGATGCCTTTGATAAAAAATTAGTCATAAAAACTAAGCGCGATCACGATAGGCACCACGACAATAAAAAATTATAATAATGTTTAAAAGAATTACAGGGTATAAAGGTTTCTGGAGGTCTGTAGGAATGCTTACATTGGCTTTTGCTATTGTTTTCTTTGGTGTTCAATGGGCTTTTACGGGCTTTAATTCAGGGTTTTTGGATGTGAGTCTACGAACAGTTCTCGCATTGTTGCTAGGAGGTTTTATCTATGGTTTTTTAATGACCTATGGAAAATTTTGGGGAAAGTTAAAAGAGAAAGACCATAAAAATAAATGATTGCCAAGCTTTCAAAATATAAAGATGTAGCAGCGGTTTCAATCACACTATCTGGTTCTAAAAGTGAGAGTAATAGGTTGTTAATTTTACAAGCCTTATACCCAAATATTGAAATAGAAAACCTTTCTGTTAGTGATGATACTATCGTGTTGCAAAAGGCACTTTCTTCCAAAGAAAAACTCCTAGATATTCATCATGCCGGAACCGCTATGCGGTTTTTAACAGCCTATTTAGCAGTAACAACTCAAAAAGACGTGATACTTACTGGAAGTGAGAGAATGCAAGAGCGACCTATAGGTATTTTAGTAACTGCATTGAGAAACTTAGGGGCAACAATTACATATACAAATAAGGAAGAATATCCTCCTTTGCAAATAGCACCTTCAATACTTCGCAGTGACGTAACTATTCCTGCTAATGTGAGTAGTCAATACATTTCTGCATTATTGCTTATTGGGCCTTACTTAAAAGGTGGCCTAACCCTTAGACTTTCAGGTAAGATTACATCAAGACCCTATATTGAAATGACCCTAGCGCTCCTAGAGAGCATTGGAGTTTCCTGTTCTTTCACAAATCAAACTATTGTAGTATCTCCTTTTGATAGCACTCAGAAAACGAAAGTGATTGTAGAAGCAGATTGGAGTTCGGCATCTTATTTTTATAGTTTTGTTGCTTTATCGAAAAGCCTTTCTGTGCGTCTGGCAAGTTTTAAAACACATAGTTTGCAAGGTGATGCGGCTTTGATTTCTTTGTATGAAGATTTAGGGGTGAATACCAAGCGTGTTGATGCTCATACTATGGTGCTTTCAAAAAATGACAGGAAACTTCCAAGCGTATTTAAAGCAAATTTGACCCAAACTCCAGACATCGCTCAAACTATTGCAGTTACTTGTTTTGGTTTAGGAATATCTTGCCACCTTACAGGCTTACACACCCTTAAAATAAAAGAGACAGATAGATTGTCGGCATTGCAAACAGAATTAACAAAATTAGGCGCTGTAGTTTATGTTACCGAGGATTCAATAGTAATAGAAAGTCATACGACTCATCTAGAAGAGATGTCAAAGCAAGTTAGAATTGCTACCTATCAAGATCATAGAATGGCTATGGCCTTTGCGCCGCTAACCAGTTTATTTTCACTTACTATTGAAGACCCAATGGTGGTTACAAAATCATATCCTGATTTTTATTTAGATCTAAAAAAAATCGGGATTGAATCAGTTTTTTTAGACAAATAAATACTCTGTCCACGATAGATTCATGTAATATAGGGTCTGAAATGTTTGCTTTAAGAGCATGCTTTTAAGAAGGATTTAAATCATTAATATTTCCAAAGAAAAAATACTTTCAATAATAAATGGCTATTTACTTGACAAGGCCTATCCCCAGATTGTATATTTGCAACTTTTCACTTTAAACACGAACTAAAGCATATGAAGTTATCGCATTTTCATTTTGATCTGCCACCAGAATTGTTAGCAGAATATCCAGCCGAAATCAGAGACGAATCTCGCCTTATGGTGTTAAATAGGAAAGAACAAACGATTGAACACAAGATGTTTAAGGACCTCATCGATTATTTCAAAGAAGACGATGTTTTGGTTATGAATAATACCAAAGTATTTCCTGCTCGTTTATACGGTAATAAGGAAAAAACAGGGGCAAGAATTGAAGTATTCTTGTTACGTGAATTAAATCCTGAAACTCGCTTGTGGGATGTCTTGGTAGACCCAGCGCGTAAAATACGTATAGGGAACAAATTGTATTTTGGCGAAGATGAAACATTAGTAGCAGAGGTTATTGATAATACCACTTCTAGAGGAAGAACCTTACGTTTCTTATTTGATGGTCCTTATGAAGAGTTTAGAAATAAATTAACTGAGCTTGGTGAAACACCACTTCCAAAATATATTAAAAGAGATGTAGAGCCTGAAGATGCTGAGCGTTACCAGACAATTTTCGCAAAAGAAGAAGGTGCTGTAGCTGCTCCAACAGCTGGATTGCATTTTTCTAAGCATTTATTAAAACGTTTAGAAATTAAAGGAGTTGAATTTGCAGAAGTAACACTTCATGTAGGTTTGGGTACGTTTAGTGCTGTTGAGGTTGAAGATTTGTCTAAACACAAAATGGATAGCGAAGAAATGCGTATCGACCAAAGTAGTGTTGATATTATTAACAATGGTATTAAAAATAAAAGACGTGTCTGTGCTATTGGTACTACTGCCATGCGCGCCCTAGAAAGTACAGTTTCTTCTCAACATACCTTAAATGCATATGCAGGGTGGACAAATAAATTTATTTTCCCTCCATATGACTTTAGTATTGCCAATGCAATGGTGACTAACTTTCATACACCAAAATCTACGCTATTAATGATGGTGTCTGCTTTTGCAGGACATGAATTTATTAAAAGAGCTTACGATGAGGCTATTAAAGAAGAATATAGATTCTTCTCTTATGGAGATGCCATGTTGATTATATAATTAATACGAGGTATTATAAATCACTAAAGCGTTACTGTTTCTTGCAGTAGCGCTTTTTTTATAGCTTTTTTTATGGCTATTAGCTTGAAATAATGTAATTTAGTTGAGTTATTGTAACTGTATCACTTTGTTGAAAAAAACCACATACATTTTTATCTTATTAATTGCTGCTATGCCTTTGTTTGCGCAAGAGCCAGTAAGTTGGGGTTTTGACATAGATACAACTCCTGAGATTATAGAACTACCAGCTTTAAGCCTCTCTGTAATTGTAGCAGAAGATGCTATAAACGATCTTGACAAAAGTCAGCCCTGGCGGTATGGAATTGAGAGAGCTTTAGAGGTCGATATAAATTCTCATGGAATTTGGACAGTATTACCAAATGGAGCAGGAAGTATTTGGACGGCTGCTATAAAGTCTCCAGACGCCATCAATCTAAGCATTAATTTTGATGATATCTATATCCCACTTGGCGCCCGGCTTCAGTTATTTAATTCAGATAGAACAGATATGTCTCGGGTGTATGGAGCTTCAGAGAATACACCAAATAATAAATTAGGATCCTGGTTTGTAACTGGAGATGTTGTGTGGATAGAATATTTTGAACCTTCCAGTGTTAATCAAATTTCTAGATTAAATATTGGCAGTATTATTCATGGCTACAGAATGGGTAAAGTAACTCAATTTGTGGATCTAAACCGTGGCCTTAATGATAGCGGTGCTTGCAATTATGATGTAAACTGTCCAATAGGCACTGATTTTGAAAGCTATAAAGCAATCGTAAAAAAATCGGTAGCACTCTTAACTTTAGGAAATGGATATCTATGTTCTTCATCTATGGTTAATAATACAGCAGGAGACAAGAAGCCTTTTTTACTTACAGCAAATCATTGTCTACAAAATAGTGACCCTACTTATTGGACTGTTCGTTTTAACTGGATGAGTCCTGGTCCTATTTGTGGAGAAGAAGCTGCTAGCGTTGATATTCAGACAAATTTCACCATGAGTGGAGCGATACTTCGTGCCCAAAATGCATTGAGTGATTTTGCTTTGGTTGAAATGGTAAACCCAGTGCCATCTTCTTGGGATGTTGCCTTTGCTGGTTGGGATAATAGTGATATAGAACCTTTGTTTGAAGTTGGGATTCATCATCCTAATGGAGATATTATGAAAATTAGCAGAGATGATGATGGAGCCCTAAAAGAAAACGCAAATGGAACCGAAGTTTGGCTTATTGGAGGCGTATCTATAGGTAGTGGTGATGGTTGGGAAATTGGAACCACAGAAAGTGGTTCTTCTGGATCTCCATTGTTTGATGATTCAGGAAGAATTATTGGACAATTATATGCAGGACAATCAAATTGTAGTGGTGTAGAAAATAACAACGATTATGATATTTACGGTCGTTTTGGAGTCTCTTGGAATTCAGGTAATAGCTCACAAACTAGGCTTAAAGAATGGTTAGACCCATTAGACTCAGGTCAAACTACTACAGAATCTATTCAAAATATATTAAGTATTCCCGACAATCAAATAACTGGGCTTTTAGAGATTTACCCAAATCCAGCTTCCACAATAATTACCATTTCAAATACAAGATATCCAAACCTTAGTTATGGTTTTTATAATGCAGTTGGACAACGCTTAATGGGAGGGTCTCTATCAAATTCAGAAAATGTTTTGCATATTGAAAATTGTGCAGAAGGGATTTATTTTTTAAACCTTATTGACGGAGACACCAACCAACAAATCACTAAAAAAATTATTATAGACAAATAATCTTTACTTCTGAAATGTTATCAGGCTGTCGTTTCTTTAGATACTAAGAAACGATTTTTTTATGCGCTGTTGTAGCGCTAAATAATAGTATTTTTGCAAAACAATGAGTGAAAACAAAAAAGACATACGGGCATTATCAAAAGAGGAACTTCGTACTTTTTTTGAAAGTATTGGAGATAAAGAATTTCGAGGCAACCAAGTATATGAATGGTTGTGGAGTAAAGGAGCGCATACCTTCGAAGAAATGACCAATCTGTCTAAAGAAACCAGAAATCATTTAGAGGCTAATTTTGTTATTAATCACATAGAAGTGGATACTATACAAAGAAGTGAAGATGGTACCATTAAGAATGCTGTAAAGCTCCATGACGGACTTATAGTGGAGTCTGTTTTAATTCCAACTGGTTCTAGAACAACGGCTTGTGTGTCATCTCAAGTAGGTTGTAGTTTAGATTGTACATTTTGTGCTACTTCTAG
>JBNMOX010000144.1:0-5105 GCA_051275835.1 Patiriisocius sp. | reverse complement strand
TTATACTATATCAAGCATAGAAGTTTATTCTTAGATATTAGTATCGTTATAAAGACCTTAAGTACTATTGTGTTTTTTAGAGGACAGTAGTTTTTTTCATTGAGCTTCTCCCTTGGCTGAATTTCTCTATTCTTTAGCCTTCTTCAAATAACCAGCGATATACACATACCTAATAAACAAGGCTATTAATACTGGTAATAGGGCAGGAGCAAATACTTGCACCCCAGTAATCCAATGTATGGTGAGTAAAACCAGTAGGATAATCAACAAAAACACATATCTACGCAGCCATTTTTTTGGAACCTTTTTCCAAATAAGCGTAAAGAAAAAAAGATTTAATGGGAAGGCCCAGAGTACATTATAATTGTTTACCGTAGCAGTATGGTCTGTTCCTAACCAAAGCACTAAGAGTAGCATGCCTATGATACCGGTACTTAAAAAGATGGTGCCATCTAGCCATCGAGTACGTTTTTGCTGTTTAATGTCTTTTGTAGTGATATATAGTATCCCTAAGCCTAAAATTAAAAAAACAAAAAACGGACTCAAAAAGAAAGATCCACGTGTATCTCTAGGTCCAGCTTCGTTTGTTATTACATTCTTTTTAACCAAAGGCTTGGTTTCACCATTCCTAGTAATGGTAGCCGTTGCAGCGGCATCAAGTGTGTAGTCTGGTAGATACTGATGTTCCCAAGGCCTTGCGATTCTGTCAATAACGGCACCTAAGGCAATATCTATACCTACACTTCCCCAAGTATTCCAGTCTAGTCTTTGCTGTATGAGTGTTCTAAACGTGTATTGAGTTGGAACATATAATTCATCTTGATAGGCTAATTTATTACCCAAGCCAGCCACTAATACATCCCGTATTCTGGTGGAACAATTATCAAAGAAGAAATCGTATTGATATTCTTTGTTTTGAGGCTGCGCATTATTTATTAAAAAATCAAAAATGGTTACTTTTTCACCATATGTTAGATCGAGTTGCTGCTCTTTGATCCAACGTCTTTCGGCAACATAATTTCTGATAAAGGATTGATACGACTTTACACTTAAAGTATAGGGTAATTGTCCTCGCCCAAATTTGATATAGAAGTTTGGGGTGTTAAAATCAAAGGTACCATAGTTAAAGGCCATGTCTTTGCCATTACTAGGGTCAGAAACTCTTATGGCATTGTGTCCAAATGAGTCATACAATTGATCTCCAGGACCAATGGTAACGATACTTATTTCGGCATCTTTGGCAAGAGTGTTTATTTGAGAAAATCCTACAAAAGAAATAAGTAGGATTAATAAAGTAACGAACGATTTGTACACGCGGTAATAATTCAAAAATTAGTTCTTAAAGATACTCAAATCCAATTTTAATGAAAAAACATTGCTATACAATGCAGCACTTTGATCGCCAATGTCTGTTAAAGCATAGTCAATCTGGATCCCTTTGTAAGCAAAGCCGACACCAATATTGGGTTGAAAACCTGTGGTTTCACTTCCATCTAGTTGCTGTATGGTTTGGAAATTACCCATCCCTCCTCGTAAATAAACCATGTCTATATATCCAAATTCAAAACCAACCGCTGGTGTAATACTGAAAGCAGATGTTGAAATAAGATCATTTGTCTGAGCAAAACGTACATTGAGGTCTACTTCTGTTAGGAATGAAAAGTCATAATGGTAAATAAATTTACGTGCTATTCCTAATTGTAATTTTGGAATGGTAATTTCTGTGGTCTCTGGTAATTCTTGATTTTGACCTGCTACTGCTCCTTGAATTTCAGCAAATTTTTCTTCATCAAAAGACCAGGCATTAAAACTGGTTGTGATATCTCTAGCCATCAAGCCAATCTGCCATTTATTACTATTAAATTGAACCCCAGCATCAAGACCAAAACCCCAAGAGGAAGCAAAATCTCCAATGATACGGCGTATTATTTTTGCATTTACACCCACATTCAAGCCATCAAGGGGTAGCTTTTTTGCGTAACTCACTGTAAAGGCATAATCTGCCGTGGAAAATAAGCTAATACGGTCGTAATTAATTTGTCCTTGATCGTCAATAAGTTGGGTGGTGTTTAAAATGTCATCTACACCAAATCTAATAATTGATAAAGCAACAGCGCTTTCATTATCTAGTGGCATTGCGAAAGCAGCATAATCATAATTGGCAATATTGGCAAAGTATGAAGCATGCATAAGTGATAGTTCACTGGTTTCAACATTGACTAAGCCTGCAGGATTCCAATACCCAGAATTTACATCGTTAGTAGACGCTACAACAGCATTTGCCATTCCAAAAGCGCCAGCATCTACTCCAATGTTTAAAAATTCATTGGAATATTTACGTACTGTCTGTGCAGAAAGTGAAGTGGATACTAGCAGTATCCATAAAATTAATATCTTTTTCAATGCTTTATTTTATGCGAATATGGTATTTACCTACACCATATTAACAGTTATTTGGGCAACATATTGTACCTATATAGAGGTAGACGAAAATACTTTGCTATTTTTACAAAAGTACTACGGAAATTTTCAATCCTGAAACTATTTCTTAGTATTGAATCCATTGATTTTAGAATCAATTAACAAAAACCTAGCAGAGCAAAGAAGATAAGGAAGAAATATGCAGCCTTTGAAATTTTGCCTCTCTGTAACTTTGAAAATTTGTAGCTTAAAAACAAAACTATGATCAAACAAATACCCAACATCATTACATCTTTAAATTTGTTATGTGGCTGTGTGGCTATTTTATTTGCTGCTTCTGGCGATTTGGTCTCCGCTTCTTTTTTTGCTTTTGCAGGTATCTTTTTCGATTTTTTTGATGGGCTTGCAGCAAGACTACTCCACGCTCAAAGTCAAGTTGGGCTTGAGTTAGATAGTTTGGCAGATGCTGTAACTAGTGGTGTGGTACCTGGTATTGTGATGGTGCAGTTGCTAAGTGAAGCACTTACGGGACACTCTTTGGACATCACCAACATTTTTGCAGCAGATGGTTGGAATACCTCTTTTATGAGCTATCTACCATTTATTGGCTTACTCATTACGGTAGCTTCTGCTTATAGACTTGCGAAATTTAATGTAGACACCAGACAAACATCTAGTTTTATTGGATTGCCAACCCCTGCGAATACATTACTGATTTTAAGTTTACCCTTAATATTGACTTTTCAAGGAAGCCAAGAAATTACTAATTTTATACTAAGTCCTTGGTTTTTAATAGGACTAACAGTAGTGAGTTGTGTCTTGCTCAATGCAGAAGTATCGCTATTTGCTTTCAAGTTTAAAACCTGGGATTTTAAAAGCAATGCTGTGCGTTATCTATTCTTAGTTGCTAGCGTTGTATTAATGGTACTGCTTCAGTTTATAGCAATACCTGTGATTATATTATTGTATATCTTGATATCCTTGTTTTGGAAGCCTGAATAATAATGTCAAATTTACTTTGTAGACGTTGAGTAATTGATTAATTTTAAGTGCATTATAAATTAAATTAAAATGAAGCTACACACACACACACATACACACACATTCTAGTTTAAAATTCTCATTATTATTTTTCATGTTATTTTTTCTTTCATTAACAGGTATAGCACAAGAGAATTTTATTTGTGGTGTATTTGGTCCTTCAATTCCAGGGGGAGAACCAAATGAACCTACATATAGCGGGTCTATAAATCCTGCAGACATACAAACATATCCACTAATAGTGTTTAATATTCAATTTTGGCAGGTTAATGAAGAAGATGGTACAAATCCCAACCCAGTAACAGAGTTTCAAGCTCTTACATCTGTAGCTAATCTTAATCAGGCATATAATCAATATAAAATATTTTTTAAGTATACTGGTCTTGGAGAGGTTAACAGCCCTGCAAATGTTCAATATTTGGGTGATGAGGTCTTTGGAGATTGTACACCACAAGTAGATGGAAATGGAAACCCAATTATTGATCCTCATGGATATGGAAAATTAGAGTTTTGTGAGCTAGGGGGGTTTAGGTCTTTTATTGAAGATTCTAATGGTATGTTTTACGATGATACTGCTATAAATGTCTATATCCCTTATCAAATAGTAAATTTTGGCGGTGTAGCAGAAGCAAATAGTACCAATGTCATTATGAATTCTGGAGGCTTGATTCAAAGTGGCTTTATTCATGAAGTAGGCCATATGTTTGGTTTAAAGCATACACATCTTAATTATACATTACCAGCGCCAGACCCAACTGTAGATCCAAATAGCGTTACTTCTTGTGAGAATGTCACAAGAGACCCAAGCAATCCTTTTTTTAATGCATTAACTCGAGGAGACAATGTCCTAGATACTGCGGCAGTACCAGATTTTATACAAGAATATTGCCATTTTAACCCGCTAGATGCAAACTGTGCCAATCAAGCAAATTATAATGCCTATTATAATGTTCTGGATTGTAATTATATTGGCGAAAATAGAAATTGCTATGACGAGGAATATGTTATTAATGAAAGTGATACACGTAATATTATGGCGTATGTTCCTGGAACATGCAGAGATCAATTTACAACAGGGCAAGCCATACGCATGCGAGAACGAATAGCCTTTAATTATTTAAATAGGTATAGTGATGCGCAAATAGATGTATCTGCATTATATTATCCTTATAAGGGAGAATATTATTTAGCTGGTCCCCAACAAAACCCTGCAGACAAGCCATTATTTCAACCGGGTTTTGATTATCTATTTGTAGATTGTAATGGCCCTTATCCACAACCAGCACCCTATGGAGAAATATTTACGAATGATCCTTTTACAAATGTGGCAACGTATTATTATGATGATAATATTCCTTTTAATTTCATTACCCATCCAAATCATTCAGCCATTAGAATTTTGGAAGTAGAAACTGCCATGAATGGTGTATTTAATGTACAAAAATGTTATGATAATTATAATTTAAGCCCTATTGGAGGTCGTGTAACACGGTTTAATGATAATGTGCTAAATACAAATATTACTATAAGCCCTCAGGATTCTTTAGGAATAAACAACCCACAATTAATTAACACATTAGACCCTGGGCTCTATAAAATTGAAAAAGATTTTGTAGGAGGTGCCGTTGAGCAAATAATTATCA
>JBNMOX010000143.1:0-5108 GCA_051275835.1 Patiriisocius sp. | reverse complement strand
CTTGGGCTTGAGCAGAAGATAGAATGAGTAAAGAAAATAGTGCTAAAAAAAATCTCATGGGTTGTGAATAGAGGATCAAACTAGTAAAAAAATAATGCATAAAAAAACGCATTCCTTAGAATGCGTTTTTAAATAATAGATATTAATCATCATCAACATCCGGATCTTGTTCTATAGTAGCTCTTAAATCGTTAATTCTTTGATCATCAAAACATGGGTAGTGAAAAGTCCAAATTTCTGAGTTATTGTTTAGAATGTTTTCAATCGGATGTTTCCCTAAACTTTCGTAGTAGGCTCTAAGTGTTGTTCTAACATATTGATATTCAGGAACTCCATACTCTGCAGCACCCGTCCAGGTAATCTGAATTTGAAAAGAACACAATCTTTCGTTCTCCATTTCTTCAAATGTGATAGGATGAGTAGTGTTTTCAACTATAGAAACTACAGGTGTTTTGGTAATTTTCAGGTCGTCTGCTTCAGTAGCTGGTTTGAAACTTAAAATAAGCACCGCTAGCATGCTCAATAAAAAAATTTTCTTCGTCATTTTTAAAATGTTTTAAGGGTTAAAATTAAACTAATCACCTTTATGTTCCATTAATAATGTATTCTTACCCCAATATATTTCTTTTTTTCTTAAATGCATCAAACATTATTCTTCTTAGCGATCTTTTTACTATTTTTATTTTCTGTCAAAAAAATATGCAAAATAACTCTCCAACGAGCACATTAAATCTTTTAGTACAAGGCGACCATAAAACAATTAAGGGGTTGTATGCTGATGTTTTGCCTAAGGTGGTCTCTTTTGTGATGAAAAATAAAGGAAATAAAGACGATGCAAATGAAATTTTTCAAGATGCATTATATCTACTTATTGTTCGTGCTAAAGCAAACTCATTCACTATTAAGACTTCTTTTGATGCCTATCTGTTTACAGTATGTAAGAACCTCTGGTATAAAAAGTTAAATAAATCAAAAAAAGAGGTAAGAAATGATGGCATTTTTGAACTAAAAGAAAATGAAGATAATGATTTAGCGTCTATTTTGTTTCAAGAACGTTGGGATTTGTTTGAAGAAACATTCTCTAAACTCAATGACAAATGCAAGCTTTTATTAAAGGAATATTTTGGCAAAGTTCCGTATAGTGTTATTGTAGAGAAATTTTCTTATGCTAATGAAAATGCAGCATTTCAGAGAGTTTTTAAATGCAAGACACGATTAAAAGAATTGATAAAAAGAGATCCTAGATATAAAAACCTATTGTAAACATGGACGAACTAACCTTAGAACTCATTGCGTCTTATCTTGATGGCAAAATGGCTCCAGATGAACGGCTCGCTTTCAAAAAAAAGATAAGCGAAACCCCTGAGCTAGAGAAAGAAGTATTACTCTCAAAGAAGATTCATAGTCATTTTGAAGACCCGTATCACCAAGATCCTATTCCTGAAAATAAGCACACTCAAAATCTAAGAGATGTTCTTGCAAGTAATGAAGCAAAAAGTATAAAAGACACCATTAAGGAAGTGGGAGTAGCATATACTCAATTACAAGATTCAAATAAAAAACCATTTCGTTTTTGGATGTTTGCCGCCGCCGCAATACTGGTGCTGTTTTTTACTGTAAACCTTTTCTTAGATACAAATACCGGAGATCTATACGCTAACTATTATAATAATCAAGATGTTCCATCCATGATTAAAAGAGATGCAGATAGTACATTGTTGACACGAGGAGTAACTGCGTTTCATGCAACTAATTTTGAAGAAGCTGTAATCCTATTTGAACAATATGAAGTAGAAAACACGATTGATGATACTGCATTCTATATTCTTAAAGGGACCGCTTATTCTAAGATAGGTGATATTACCAATGCGCTTGTTAGTTATGATAAATTCATTGCATATCAATCTCTTGACAGCTCTAAGGGGTTATGGTTTAAGGCTTTAGCTTATTTGAAAGAGGGTAAAACCAAAGAGGCTAAAATTACATTGTCAAGTATTGGGAAAAATGATTTTAACTTTAAGGAAGCTCAAGAATTAATTAAAGAATTATAAGGTTAATAAACAAGAAAGCCAAATGTATATAACATTCCGCTTTTATGTTTTAAAAAAATAGTGTGTTATAATTCTCCTTTTGATGTTTCCACACTACGGTCAATTTTTCGCATCAACCCTTGCAGTACATTTCCTGGGCCTACCTCTATAAATTGAGTCGCTCCATCTGCAATCATGTTTTGTATACTTTGCGTCCATTTTACAGGAGCTGTAAGTTGTGCAATCAAGTTTCTTTGAATTTCAATAGCATCTGTTACCGCAGTTGTACTAACGTTTTGATAAATAGGACATGCGGGTGTTTTAAAAGTAGTTGCTTCTATAGCAGCAGCTAATTCTTCTCTTGCAGGTTCCATTAACGGACTGTGAAAAGCGCCCCCTACAGGTAATAATAAGGCACGTCTTGCTCCTGCTTCTTTCATAGCTTCACAAGCAGTATTAACAGCTTCAATTTCACCACTAATAACCAATTGTCCCGGGCAATTGTAATTGGCGGCTACTACAATACCAGACTGCATAGCGCAAATATCCTCAACAACCTTGTCTTCAAGTCCTAATACGGCGGCCATAGTTGAAGGAGCAGCTTCGCAAGCTTTTTGCATAGCCAAAGCCCTTTTGTAAACTAATTGCAGTCCATCTGTAAAGGCTAGGGTTCTATTGGCAACCAAGGCAGATATTTCTCCTAAAGAGTGCCCCGCAACCATGTCTGGTGCAAAAGCACTTCCCATAACTTCTGCGGTAATAGTAGCGTGTAAGAATATAGCCGGTTGTGTTACTTTGGTTTGTTTTAATTCTTCTGCAGTACCCTCAAACATGATTTTTGTAATGTCAAAACCAAGGATGTCATTCGCTAGCTTAAAAAGCTCTTTAGCGCGTGCAGAATTTTCGTATAAGTCAAGTCCCATTCCTGTAAATTGAGCGCCCTGACCTGGAAATATATATGCTTTCATTTGTGTTGCGTTGTTGGTTGCTGCAAAAATAAGCTTATTATTTTAATAGTTTAGTAGTGTGCATTAGATGCGATCCCAAGTTTCGTAAGTGAAAGCATGTTTATGCTTCTCATCTGTATCGTGGTGTGTTTCTGAAACTTTCTCCCAGAGGTTTGTGTTCATTTTCGGAAAAAAAGTATCTGCTTCAAAGGCACCATGTACTCTAGTGAGTTCTATGCGATCTGCAACTTCCATGGCTAGAGAATATATTTCACCACCTCCAATGATAAAAGGAGTTTCGTCTATCGAAGATTTCAGTAGGGCTTCATCCATAGAATGCACTACGATAACATCTTGCTCTCTACCTTCTGGAATTTTTGGGGTGTAGGTTCTGTCTCGTGTAATGACTAGATGGGTCCTCTTAGGTAAGGGTTTGGGGAAAGACTCATAGGTCTTGCGTCCCATAATAATAGAGTGTCCCGTGGTTAATGTCTTGAAACGTTTAAAATCATCTGGTAAATGCCAGATTAAGTCATTGTCTTTGCCAAGTTCATTGTTCTGCCCAACGGCAGCTATCATCGTAATCATAGATTTTCTGGAGCTAATAGATTGGGATTGGAATCTTTTTTTTTTACTGGGAGTGCGTCTTCTTCTTTTGCTTTTTTCACCTCTTCTAGGGTAACATCTTGGATGGCTTGTTTTTTAAGTTTTGAAATACGGATTTCCTGAAGTGATTTTAATTTTTCGAGTTGTTTGTCTTCCCATTCTTTACCCATGAAAGTGTGAATAATAAACACATTAAATAAATGTATTAATAAAATAAAAGTCCAAATAAGAATGATCCATATATACCAGTCTTTCAGTAATGTTTTGTGCCCCATGTTTAATACAGGATCCAGAATTATAAAGAGTAAACTTCCCGCTAGGAAGAATACAAAATGACGCATCAAGCCTTTTTTTTGCTTGATTCTCTTGCGAGCATATTCATATTGTTCTCGGGTTTCTGTATCTATCGTTGGCTTGTTTTTGTTTTTTGAAAACATAATGCGTTGGTTTAAAGCAGCAATAAAATAGTATTGTATCCCGTAAAAATACCTAAATTTGAATACCTAACCTATCTCTTTATGCAAGATTTAAAACATGAATTCCCTGCAATTCAAAACCAGACCTACCTTAACACTGCTAGTTCGGGCTTATTATCTACCTCTCTTTTTTATTGGAGAAAGCAACATGAAATTGATTTAATTAATCATGGAGCAGATTTTACCATACGCAAACAAATACCGGAAGATGCACGGGCGAGTGTGGCTCGCTTTTTTAATGCGAGGGAAGATGAAGTGGCCTTGGTACCCAACTTTTCATTTGGTTTTAATACCGTCCTAGAGGGATTGCCAAAAGGTCAAAAAGTATTGTTGCTGGAAAATGACTATCCTTCTTTATTATGGCCCATTGAAACGCGCGATTTTAATGTTTGTTACGCTTCTATTTCTGAAACATTAGAAGACAACATTCTTCAAGCTTTTGAAAAACATCGACCCAATATATTTGTATTTAGTATGGTGCAATGGCTTTCGGGTATTAAAATGGATCTCTCCTTTTTAAAAGCATTAAAGTCAAAATATCCACAGGTTCTTTTTATGGCAGATGGAACCCAATATCTAGGAACAGAACATTTCAGTTTTAAAGATAATGCCATAGATGTGCTAGGAGCGAGTTGCTATAAATGGTTGCTAGCTGGCTTTGGAAACGGAATTGTAATGGTGAAGAAAGAAGCCCAGGCTCAGATATTTCCAGCTACTATTGGATTTAATTCTGCGGAAACCTTTGATAGCAAGGCTACAGACACTGCCTTTGTAAAACATTTTGAACCCGGACATCAAGACACCTTTAATTATGGAAGCCTAGATCAAGCTATCTTGCAAGCAGAGCGCTATGGAATTACGAATATTTCAGAAAAAATAAAATCACTTTCGGTCTATGCCAAAGAGCGCTTTGTAGCAATGGATCTACTGGATGATGCTACGAAAAACCGAACCATACATGCTTCTATTTTCAACTTTAAAGGGGATATGCAACTCTTTAAAAAATTACAGAAACACTCTATTATTTGTTCTCCTCGAGGTGGCGGAAT
>JBNMOX010000142.1:0-5132 GCA_051275835.1 Patiriisocius sp. | reverse complement strand
GATGTATTCGGTCGTTTACTAGGATTAGGATATCTAAAATATTTTGAAATATTTTAAAATTTCAGAAGGAAACATCCTCCAAAAATCTAGTATCTTTGCATTCAATTTTATTTTTATTTCACCATATGGCTACTCCCAAAAAAGCTGCTTTTTATACCTTAGGATGTAAGTTAAATTTTAGCGAAACATCTACCATTGCACGTGACTTTACGAGCGAGGGTTTTGAGCGTGTAGATTTTAGTGAGGTGGCAGACATCTATGTGGTAAATACTTGTAGTGTTACAGAAAATGCAGATAAGCGCTTTAAGAGTATAGTAAAACAAGCGCAGAAAGCTAATCCAGATGCTTTTGTTGCAGCTATTGGCTGTTATGCACAGCTAAAACCCGAAGAACTTGCCGATGTAGATGGCGTAGATTTGGTACTTGGAGCTACAGAAAAATTTAATATCACTTCCTATATAAATGATTTATTAGCCAACCCAGAGCGTAGAGCTACCAATGGAGCAGAAATTCATTCCTGCGAGATTGAAGATGCAGATTTCTACGTAGGGTCTTATGCTATAGGCGACCGTACTCGTGCTTTTTTAAAAGTGCAAGATGGCTGTGATTATAAATGCACGTATTGTACAATCCCACTGGCACGTGGTGTTTCTAGAAGTGATACCCTAGAAAATGTATTGACTAACGCTGCTGAAATTTCCGCCAAAGGCATAAAGGAAATTGTGCTTACTGGGGTTAATATTGGCGATTATGGTAAAGGAGAATTTGGAAACAAAAAACACGAACATACTTTTTTTGAACTTTGTCAAGCATTGGATGAAGTGGAGGGGGTCCACCGTCTTAGAATTTCATCGATAGAGCCCAACCTACTTAAAAATGAAACCATTGATTTTGTAGCACAGTCTAAAACATTTGTGCCACATTTTCATATTCCATTGCAGAGTGGGAGTGATGTCTTGTTAAAATTAATGCGTCGTCGTTATATGACAGATGTGTATATAGATCGTGTTTTTAGAATTAAGAGTACCATGCCTAATGCTTGTATTGGTGTAGATGTTATTGTAGGTTTTCCCGGAGAAACAGAGGGTTTGTTTCTAGAGACGTATAACTTCTTGAACGAACTTGATATCTCTTACTTACATGTGTTTACATATTCTGAAAGAGAAAACACACCTGCTGCTACTATGGATGGTGTAGTGCCAAAAAACGTACGCGCAAAGCGAAGTAAGATGTTACGAGGTTTATCTGCTAAAAAACGTCGTGCTTTTTATGAAACACAAGTAGGGAATACGCTTACTGTTTTGTTTGAGGGCGAAAATAAAGAAGGGTATATTCATGGCTTTACCCAAAATTACGTAAAAGTAAAACACCCCTGGAATCCTGAATTGGTCAATACACTACACGAAGTAAAACTTAGTCAAATTGATGAAGACGGCTTGGTGCGTTTTGAATTCGAACCAGCTGAAGTGAAACAGTAGGTAAGTTGTCATAACTTGTTTGCTATTAATGTATTGTTTTTTTTTAATGTAGTTGTTTAATAAGATATTTATTTATAGTAAGCTTCGATTCTAGAGAACCTGAATATTTTAATTTTTTACTACTTACTACTTACTACTTACTACTTACTACTTACTGCTCACTAGCCAAACTAAATATTAATTCCTACTGGCAATAAGTCTTTATACTTACGCCTGTTTTTTCTTAAAAAGCCTACAATTTCAGGACTGGTAGGCATCACGCTAATACCACGTTCTCGTACTTCGTCAAAAACAGCTTTGATAAAGATATCACGAAAGCCTTGTTCTTCAAGGTCTTCGGGCATTTCGTATTTTGTTAAAAATATTTTACGGTCTTGTAGTGCATATTCTATACGCGCCATATTATCACCAATCTCTAGTTCAAATTGGCGTAAAAACTCATTGTCGGTAATTTCTACATCTTCTATCATAAAATATTGGTTTAAGTTGTTTTATACGTTTTGTGTTAGTTCATAGGAACTTCTACAATGAGTATGCGGCTGTTTTTTGCCACGGTCATGGTAATATTAGGGGTTTCCCAAAGTCCTATAGCGTCTCTATGTTGTAGTGTTTCATTGGCTACAAAAAGAGATCCTTCTATTACTAAAATGTATATTCCATTGTTGTTTTGTTTTAAGGTATAGGTGGTTTCGGTAGTGTTACTGAATTCTCCTAGACTTATATACGCTTGCTGATGAATCCAAATATCACCTTCTTTTGCTTTTTCTTTTGGCTTTACAACTGCAGTAAAGGCATTGGGTGTTAGTAAAGGTGCGATTTCTTTTTGGTCATAGCGTGGTGTTACGTTTTGAGTTTCAGAATGAATCCATATTTGAAATAATTGAAGCGTTTCATGTGGGCTTGCATTTACCTCACTGTGTTCTATTCCACTGCCAGCACTCATTACTTGAATGTCTCCTGCTTTGATGATGCCTTCATTACCCATAGAATCTCGATGCTTTAAAGCTCCAGATTGTGGAATAGTGATAATCTCCATATTGCTGTGTGGATGTTTGCCAAAGCCCATGGAAGCTGCAATACTATCATCGTTAAGTACGCGTAAAGCTCCAAACTGTAATCTATTTGGGTTATAGTAATTTCCAAAACTAAACGAGTATTTTGCGTCTAGCCATTCAAAATTAACAGTGCCTCTGGTAGCTGCAGGATGTACTACTTTTTTCATTTAATTTGCTGAAATGTTAGCTTCACATTTGATATTATGTAAATTTACAAAAAAGCTACGTGTTTAACGCCTTTTGTAGCTCTAATCGAATGAATACAATAACGACTCATGTTTATTTTGTGCCAGGCTTGGCAGCAGATAAAGAGATTTTTAGAAACATAAAATTACCAGTATCCCACTATACTATGCATGTGATTTCTTGGTTGATTCCTCATAAGAAGGAACCTATTGCAAACTATGCAGAGCGCATGGCGGCATTTGTAAATCATGAAGACGCTGTTTTAGTTGGTGTTTCTTTTGGTGGGGTTATTGTTCAAGAGATGAGCGCTTTTTTAGCGCTAAAAAAGCTCATTATTATTTCTAGTGTAAAATCTAAACATGAACTTCCAAGACGATTAAGGATAGCTCAAAAAACGCGTGCCTATAAAATGGTTCCAACAGGCTTGGTCTTACAGTCCAAAGATTTAACAAAATACGCCATTGGGCCTCGTTCCAAAAAGAGGTTGAAATTATATCAAGATTTTTTGCATGTGCGCGATAAACGTTATTTAGATTGGGCTATTAAAAATATGATCTGTTGGCAGCGAGACAGCCCTTTGTCGAGTGTGTATCATGTACATGGGGACGATGATTTAATATTTCCGATAGAAAACATTCAGGAAGCACTTATTATTCCTGGTGGAACCCATATTATGTTATTAAATAAAGGGAGTTTAGTGACTCAAAAACTTGTTGATATCATAGCCATTAAATAATTGATTTTCTTTTATTTCTGCCAGCTATATTGGTTATCTTTATTAAAATTATACAGATATGAACGTACTTTCAAAAATTGGATTAGCTAGCATAGGTCTTGCTGTATGTGGGTTATTTATTCAAGCCGCACAATCCCCCAATGCAACGTCACAAACGATAGACGCTCCTGCAGTACAAAGCAATGCTGCTGTTGCTGCTGTAATGAAGGTAAAAGCACTGGATATACCTAGTGGTATAACATTTGCAGGTGAAGAAGTGCCTTTGCAAGATACCGACGTAAGAGAACGTCTAGATAGAGAGATTCATGTCAATACTTATTGGCAATCTAATATGCTATTAATGATAAAAAAGGCCAATCGCTTTTTTCCGCAGATAGAACCTTTGTTGGAAAAACATGGCCTTCCTAACGATTTTAAATACTTGGCAGTGGCCGAAAGTGGTTTGGATAATGTGAGATCTCATGCAGGTGCTTCAGGGTTTTGGCAGTTTATGAAAGGGACTGGGAAAGAATATGGCTTAGAGATTAACAGTTATGTTGATGAGCGTTATAATTTAGAATTGTCAACCAAAGTTGCCGCTGAGTATTTAAAAAAATCTAAAAAAAAATTTGGTAGTTGGACAACCGCAGCTGCTGCTTACAATGCAGGAAATGCAGGTATAAGTAAGCAAATGAAACGTCAAGATGCTAGTGATTACTATAGTTTATTGCTCAATAGTGAAACCAGTAGATATGTATTTAGAATCCTAGCCTTCAAAGAAATCTTAAGCAACCCTGAGAAGTATGGGTTTTATGTAGATCAAGAAGATTTATACCAACCGATCCCTACAAGGGTGGTTATTGTAAATACCCCAATAGAAAATTTTGCTGTATTTGCTAAGGAACAGGGTATTAATTATAAGATTTTAAAGATTCACAATCCCTGGTTGCGTGAAACCTATTTAAAGAACGCGTCTGGAAAAGAATACAAGATAAAAATACCAGAACCTGGATATTACGTAACAGAGTAAGCCTTTGTATTTAGGAGTGTTTTGTTTGTCTAGTAGCTGCTAGAATGTTTCTGTTACACGCTATTCTGAAATCTAAAAAGGGTAGATTTTTATACTATAAAGTAAGATGTCAAGGCATGGGTTTATCCATAACCAAATCTACGTCTTCTTTTGAGGGGGTCTTTAATAGTGAAATTCCGTTTAAGAATGACGTGTAATTTAACTCAAATGAAACAGCATACTTTTCATTATAGTGATGTAGAGCTCCTCTTCTTACATCCAATATTTGTTTATTTACATCAATAAAGAAAGAAGTAGGGAAGCCTAGTGTGTGTTTTAGTGTTTCTATAATGGTATTGTTGGTGTAGTCTAGCTCGTCTACATATACCACCTTGATTTTGTTGCTATATTCTCTAGCTATTTTCCGCACCTTCTTTTTGGTATCCCAATACAATACAACAAAGTCGATCTCTTTATGGTGCTGATTTGCAATTTCATTTAATGCTGGTATTTCTCCAATACCAGGTGTGCACCAAGATGCATAAGTCATGAGGAATACAGGTTTTTTAAAGTCGTGAAATTCAAGAGTACGGCCAGATATTTTTCGCATCTTAAAGTTATCTAAGGTACTGCCGTTTACTACATTGTTTATTAAGGAATCAAATAAAAGATTGGCGCGTTCAAAATCG
>JBNMOX010000141.1:0-5133 GCA_051275835.1 Patiriisocius sp. | reverse complement strand
ATATCATGGGGTTGCTGTTAACTGTAAACGGCGCTTTTATGTTAATTGCCTCTATTATGAGTGCCGTATACCAAGATGGTGTACTGCAAGAGATGTTATTCTCTGGTTTTGTTACTTTGACTGCGGGTGGTTTGATTATGTTTCTAACCCGAAATCACAAAAAAGAATTACATAAAAGAGATGGCTATATTGTAGTGGCTATGGGATGGGTAATCATGTCTCTAGCAGGTACTTTGCCCTATTTGTTTACAGGAACCATTCCGTCTTTTACCAACGCTTTTTTTGAAACCATGAGCGGCTATTCTACAACGGGTGCTAGTATTTTAAATGATATAGAAAGTTTGCCTGAAGGTATTCTATTTTGGCGAAGTATCACACACTGGATTGGGGGTATGGGTATTATTGTACTTGCCGTAGCTATTTTACCATTATTAGGAATTGGTGGCATGCAGTTGTTTGCTGCAGAAGCTCCGGGTCCAGGGGGCGATAAATTACACCCTAGAATTACGGATACTGCAAAAAGATTATGGCTTATATATGTAGGGTATACTGCTGCCGAAACCTTATTGTTAAGTTTGGCAGGCATGAGCTTTTTTGATGCAATAAATCATTCTTTAAGCACATTGAGTACCGGTGGCTTTTCTACCAAAAATGCTAGTATAGCGCATTGGAATGACACTCCGATAATACAGTATATAATTATGTTTTTTATGTTCTTGGCAGGAACCAATTTTGTATTGAGTTACTTCGCCTTTAAACGTAAATTTTCAAAAATATTTCGAGACGAGGAATTTAAGACATATACTATTTTGGTACTAACCATTACAGCTATTTTTGCAGCTATTATTTATTTTAAAGTAGACCTCACAGTAAGTAGTATTATGCATCCTATGGTTTGGGGAGAGCTAGAGGCAAGTGTGCGTCATGCTTTATTTCAGATATTGGCTATTGTTACAACTACAGGTTTTGTAACCGCCGATTATGCCATTTGGACTCCCATACTCACGATTGCTATTTTTGGCTTGATGTTTTTAGGGGGCTCTTCAGGATCTACCTCTGGTGGTATTAAGATTGTACGTCATTTAATCATGATTAAAAATGGGATATTAGAGTTTAAGCGTACCTTACATCCCAATGCTATTTTGCCGGTACGTTATAATACTAGAGCAGTACAGCAGCCTATTGTATTTAATATTCTTGGTTTTTTCATCTTGTATATGTTGTCCTTTATTGTTGGAGTTCTTGTTTTTTCAATTCTTGGTCTTGATTTTCAAACAGCATTAGGAGCAGCAGCTTCTACTTTAGGTAATGTAGGACCAGCATTAGGAGATTTAGGTCCTGTAGATAATTATGCTGCCTTGCCTGGGTTGGCAAAATGGTGGGCTACTTTTTTAATGTTAATTGGGAGATTAGAATTATTTACAGTGCTTATATTGTTTACACCTTTCTTCTGGAGAACGCGATAAGGTGTTAATTTATAGCAATGATTTCAATTTCTACGCGTCTATCATCTGTGCTATGTTTACCTAATGGGTGTCTAAATGCCATACCCTTATAACTCATGCGGTTTTTATCAATTCCTTTTTTGATGAGATAGCCATACACAGATCTCGCTCTGGCTTCGCTTAAGTTGTTTTTTCCAGTTCTAATATTTCTAAAATCTCTGCCTGGATTATTAGTGTCTCCACAACATATATGACCAATAAGTTTAAAGGTGAGATTGGGGTTTTGATTTAGAAAAGAGACTAACTCTTTTAAAGCTTTTTTACTTTCATTCATCATAACATCTCTGTCTTGATAAAACATAATTCCTTCAATGGTTATTTTGTCACCTTCTTTGAATATTTTGCTATATTCTGGAGCTATTTCTTTCTCAATAGGCTTGATAACAACTTCTCCTTCTTCTGCTATGTGATCTTTTTTGAAATGTATAAAAATATCTACCCGTCTATTTTTTTTGGCATCACTGTCTAGCTCCCCATATCCTTGTGATGAAATGATGGTAAACTGACGCAATTTGCTCGTAACATTGGAAGCTCTTTTTTGAGAAAGTCTTAAGTTATAAGTTGCATCCCCTATGCTGTTGGTATATCCTTTTATGTGTACATCAAGTTCGTCTTTGTTGGCGAGTTTTTGAATACTATCTAAAAGAGTGATGTGCTTTTGGGAAAGAAGTGCTTGATCATTTTCAAAATACAAAGAAAACTGTTGTTCGTCTTCTTGTGCCCATAAAAAAATAGAGCAAAATAAGAATACATATGTAAATAACAGTTTCATGTTCAGAGCTTAAGAATAATAAATGTACTAAAATCTAGTGGATTTCAAAAAACACAGATGCTTTAAGGAATTAAATGGCTCAAATTAATCTCATTGATTTCTTTTCCAGGAGAAAGCGTAATGAGGCTTTGTACGTTGCCTAAATAGGGTAGCAGCGTTAGTTTTGTGATGATAAAAGTTTCATAAGCTTCAATATCTTCGATGATTAGTTTTAATAAATAGTCAAATGTGCCACTAACTTTATGACATTCTACTACTTCTGGGAAATCGTTTACTTGTTTTACAAATTTCTCTAAATACGTTCGGGTATGGCCTTGCAGAGTTATCGCCACAAAAACTGTTTGTTTGAGTCCTAGTTTTTTAGGGTTTAGTCGCGCAGAATACCCTTTAATGTATCCTTCCCGCTCCAATTTTTTTATACGCTCAAAAACAGGTGTTGTTGATCTCTTTAAATCCTCAGCTAGACTTTTTATGGTGCGATTGGAATCTTTTTGTAGCACTTTTAGAATCGCAATGTTTGTTAGGTCAAGTCTCATAAACTGTTTGTTCGGTTATTGTGCTTAAAAAAAGAATAAATAATATGTATTTCTATATTATTTAGAATAAAACACTGTTCTATAGGTTTAAAGCAGCGTATACTTCCTTTATGATTGGTGTTTTTTGTATTTTTGTGGGCTTTAAAAAAAAGAAATTACCTATGACCGAAACTGCATTTAACATGCCCAGAATGGGGGAGAGTATAACCGAAGGAACCATCCTTAATTGGTTGGTGCAAGAAGGAGAATCTTTTGAAGAAGGAGATATACTTGTTGAAGTCGCTACAGATAAAGTAGATAATGAAGTTCCTGCTCCTGCCGCAGGTGTAATGGTGTCTCATAAAGCACATACAAAAGATGTGGTTCCAGTAGGGCAAACTATTGCAGTATTGGCCTTGTCTGGAGAAGTTTCGGCACCAAAAGTTTCCGAAGAAAATAATCCTAAAACAGCTGTTAAAAAAACTGGTACTAAAAGAAAGTCGGCTTCAAGTCCGACTTCAACTTCTTTTAAGGTAAATGAAAATATGTTTATCTCTCCCTTAGTAGATAGTATCGCGAGAAAACATCATATTAGCTATGAGGAATTAGCTCGTATTACTGGGACCGGAAAAGAAGGGCGTTTGCGTAAAAGCGATGTTGCAAACTATATAGAAGAAGGGAGACTATTTCAATTTGCACAAGCGGTTACTGCTCCTAGTGGTTATAGTATCCCAGATTTGAAATTTGACAAAGGCACTGGAAAAATTGTAGAAATGGATCGTATGCGTGAAATGATTGCAGACCATATGGTCTATAGCAAACATACTTCACCGCATGTAACAGCATATGTGGAAGCAGATTTATCTAATATGGTCGAATGGCGTACTGCTAATAAAGTGTTATTTCAAGAAAAACATGGAGAAAAACTTACGTTTACTCCTTTGTTTATTGAAGCTGTAGCGAATGCTATTAAAGATTTTCCTATGATAAATTCATCCTTGGATGGTAAAAATATCATTGTAAAAGAGGATATAAATATAGGGATGGCAGCAGCTTTACCTTCAGGAAATTTAATAGTACCCGTAGTGAAAAATGCTGACAAAAAAGATTTAAAAGGCCTAGCAGCTGCCACTAATGAATTGGTAGGGAAATCTCGTTCTGGAAAATTAAAGGGAGATGATATGAAGGGTAGCACCTTTACGATTAGTAACGTTGGTACTTTTGGTAGTTTGATGGGAACCCCAATAATCAATCAACCAGAAGCCGCAATTTTAGCTACTGGAATTATAAAGAAAAGAGCTGAGGTGATAGAGAGGCCAGAAGGTGATACTATTGAAATACGTAGTATGATGTATTTATCCCTTTCATTTGATCACAGAATTGTGGATGGGTATTTAGCAGGAAGTTTTTTGAAAAGAATTGCAGATAATATGGAAGGTTTTGATTTACATAGAACAATTTAAGAAGATATTTTATGTATATGAAAACGAATAGCTACACCTGTATTATTAAAGTACTATTGCTGTTTTTAATGAGTATGCTTTTTTCTTGTAAAAATGAACAACCAGCTCAAGGACCATCTTATACAAATAAAGAGGAGCAACAAAAAATTATTGACGAGACCTTGCGAAATGCAAGTTCCTATTCTTTGTATTCGCCAGCCTATCAAAAAGAGTTAGATAAGGGCTTAGCAAAAGATGCTACCATTGCTTATTTATGGCAACAAAAATCGATGCCTTTATACAAACAAGGAAAGTATGAGTTAGGAAAACCATTTTTAGACAAAGCAGTTCAATACAATAGAGAACGTTACTTAGATTATAGAGCATTTATGAAATGCATTTTTGCTAAAGAGTATAGAGAAGCTATTATAGACTTTAATAAGTGCATCGATGCATATGGAAATAGCTATGTGATGGATCATACGTATAAATGTTATATCGGTATTTCGTATATAATGTTAAACGAATTTGAAACTGCCGAAGCTATATTTAAAGAAGACATTAGAATTATAGAAAATGAAAAAGGAGACGATTGGGTACATCCCTTAGAGCTCTTTTATTATGGGATTAGTTTGTATGAGCAAAAAAAGCATGAAGATGCATTGCTTATTTTTGATCGTGCAATAAAAAAATATCCAACATTTTCTGATGTTCAATTTTATAAATCACTTTCGTTTGCTGCTTTAGGAAAGCATGAAAAAGCGAGAGAATTAATGAATCAAGCTATATCGAATGCAAGATTAGGAAATACTATAAATGAGGATAATGTCATCTATGAAAGATATCCGTATCAAGTTCGATTAAAAACATTTGAATTATATGAAAACCACTAAAGACTT
>JBNMOX010000140.1:0-5138 GCA_051275835.1 Patiriisocius sp. | reverse complement strand
AGTTTTACTATTTGTATTGGTAGAAATGATATTCTTCGAGATAGAACCTTTAGTTACTTTTGCGCTATCCTTAACACAAGGATGGACTTGGTTACTGTTATTAGGTGGTTTTATGTTGGTGACTAATTATGCCGAAAAGATGGCTGTAGAAAATCATAATACCTCAAAACAATATGTGGCACTACTTATTTATGTAATTGCCGAAGCCTTTATTTTTATTCCACTTATTTATATTGCTATGAATTATGCTGGGAGTGGAGGTACAAATATTTTAAGTCAGGCAGCTATTATGACTTTGTCTTTATTTTCGGGCTTATCTGCCATTGTATTGTTAACTAAGAAGGATTTTTCATTCTTGAAATCTATGTTGTCTATTGGTTTTTTTGTAGCACTTGGCTTGATTGTAGCGGGTACTTTATTCGGTTTTAATTTAGGCTTATGGTTTAGTGTTGGGATGATATTATTAGCATCAGGGTCTATATTATATCAAACCTCAAATATGGTGCATAAATATAACGAAGATCAATATGTAGGAGCTGCCTTAGGTTTGTTTGCTTCTTTAATGTTACTGTTTTGGTATATATTAAGTATTCTTAGTAGAGACTAATAGCCTTTTTTAAAAGGGCTTATATAGGGTAGTTACTATACTTCCTTTATTGTCATTTAAAGTAATTGACAATAATTGTTTTTCTTTTTTTACTTTAAAATTAAAAGGAGGTAATAATACGTTCACCCCACTGTTTTTTTTTAATCTAGTTCCTTGTCCTGAAATAATATCTTTATTGGGTGTAAAATCCCTTTCAGGGATGTGTTCTGTTATAATAATATATTTAAAATCTGTTAGCTTCGTTAGTATGCGTTGCACTTCAGCATTCGATAGGTGTTGTAATACCTGTCTTACGAATACACAATCTCCAGAAGGCAAATCATCTACGGCGATATCCAAACACCGAAACTCTAAATTATATTCTTTAAATGTTGATGTGTTATGTTCTATGAGGTCTTCTACAATATCTACTGCAACATACTTCTTCGTGTGAGATACCAATTCTTTTCCTATATTAAAATCCCCGCAACCTAAATCACATACGATAAGAGGAAGTTGAAAAGAACTTAGAAATGAATGTAGAACTTCTATATATGGAATTACTATTTCTGGATGATGGGAACCTATACCTGAATAAAAATCAGATTTATTATCACCCCAAAGCTTCATTTCATACACCTGTTTCATTGCATCTTTAGTAGGCCAAGGTTTCTTAATGCGATTATTTCCATTTTCTTCCATCATCATAAATAAGCTATTGCACTATTGCTAAATTGTTTTGCTTCTGTTTGGTGCAAATCACTCATGAAGCATCAAAATATGACCTACAATCATTTCTGCGTGTACTCTGGAGTTTTCAATAAACCACTTGTGTGTTTCTAGGCCACCACAAATAACCCCTGCCAAATAAAGTCCTGGAAGATTGCTTTCCATAGTATTTGGGTTGTAAATAGGAATGCTTTTTTCTTCTGAAATATGAATACCTATATCGCTTAAGAACTTAAAATTTGGCACATATCCTGTAAGCGCAACAACAGCATCATTAGCGAGTATAATCTGACCTTTTGGGGTATTAATCTGAACTTCTTTTTCTGAAATATGAGAGAGTTCACTTTCGTAATATGCTTTGATACTTCCTTCTGCTATGCGATTTATTATATCTGGACGCACCCAATATTTTACACGCTCTCCAATATTGGCTCCGCGGATTACCATGGTAACATCACCTCCTTTGCGGTGTATCTCTAAAGCAGCATCTACTGCACTGTTACTAGCACCTACCACAATAACTTTTTGTAGTGTAAAAGGATGTGCTTCTTTGTAATAATGAGAAACCTTGTTAAGGTTTTCTCCAGGAATGTCTAGTAATTTTGGAATGTCATAAAATCCAGTGGCAACCATCACATGGCTCGCCTTATAGGTGTTTTTTGAAGTGATCACTGTAAAAATACTATCCTGTTTCGAAACTGAATTAACAGTTTCAAATAATTGTATGTTTAGTTGGTTTGAAGTCACTACTCTTCGGTAGTATTCTAGGGCTTCATTTCTATTCGGTTTATTACTTGCACTAATAAATGGAACCTGGTCCAGTTCTAATTTTTCCGAAGTAGAAAAAAAAGACATGTTTAATGGGTAGTTGAAAATAGAATTAGTAAGGGCTCCTTTTTCTAATACAACATAGTCAAGGTTGTTTTTTTTACAAGAAAGGGCGCAGGCAATACCAATAGGGCCCGCACCTATAATGAGGACCTTATACTTGTTTTTCATGAAGCCAAAAGCTCTTTGAGGTCTACGATTGTTTTGGTAGGGTTTTCAGATTTAAAAACATAGCTTCCAGCAACCAAAACATCTGCTCCTGCATCTGCTAGTTGTTTTGCATTTTTGTTAGTGACACCACCATCTATTTCAATTTTGGTGTTAGCTCCTTTTCTGGTTATTAATTCTTTTAAGGCAACAACTTTGTCGTAGGTGTTTTCTATAAAACTCTGACCGCCAAAGCCCGGGTTTACACTCATTAAGCAGACAAGGTCTATATCTTGTATGGTGTCTTCTAAAAGGGAGATACTGGTATGTGGATTTAAGGCCACGCCAGCTTGTATTCCTTCTGCTTTAATGGCTTGCAGGGTTCTGTGTAAGTGTGTGCACGCTTCATAATGCACCGTTAAGATGTCAGCTCCAAGATTTTTAAACGTCGAAATATAACGATCTGGTTCTACAATCATTAAGTGTACATCGATGATTTTTGTAGCATGCTTTGCAATATCACGTAGTACAGGCATTCCAAAAGAAATATTGGGAACAAAAACACCATCCATGATGTCTATATGAAACCAGTCTGCATCACTGTTATTTATCATTTCTATATCGCGTTGTAAGTTTGCGAAATCTGCAGCTAAGACTGATGGGGCAATAAGAGTATGGCTCATGGGAGTAGTAAAAATGGTTGTAATAGTCGTTGTATTTTTTCTGAAGTACTAACTTTATGCTCTTTTAAATAAGTATCTATCATTGCCAATTGTTCTGGCGTTCTGATAATATTAAAGTCAGTTCTATAATCCAAAAATAATGCTTTTTGTTTTGGTTTGTTTATAATTTCAAAAATAGAATGATGTCTTGGGTCCTTTTTTATTTTTTCCTCATAGAGCGGCATTATAATGTCTTTTTCTCCCTCCAAAACTTGAAAAAAATTCCCAAGTTCAAATAATAAAATACCCGTTACATTCCTTATACTATTATTTGTGTAGGTTTTATTATAAATACTCTCCAGACCTTCTTCTTGAAGATTATCAACAGCTTTACTCGAGTAGCAAATAGTGTGGATCATGATACTAAGTGTTATAATAACAATATGTTTATAAAGGTAAGAAAAAAACCTCCGGTAATCAGCCGGAGGTCATTCATCAATCAAAAAACGAACAGTATGTTTACATTGTAAATACTGTCGTTACTTTTAAATATCGTAAGAAAGTGCTATAATACCTTCATTACAAATGTAATAATTTGTAATGAAGTGACATCCAAACTATTGATAAATTGTACTATTTAAACAACTTGTTTGTTTTCGTTTTTAATTTTTGCTAAAATTTGTAGCACATAATTTATCTATTAACTTTGGTGCTCACTAAAAAAAAATAATAATGGGAAAGAAATTAATAATTGCAGCATTTGTAGCGCTATTTGTTATTAGTTGTAGTACAGATAATGATTCAACACAAATAGTTCAAACGATTCCTGAAATTGCAGATCTAGTGACGGTTATACCAGACTCGAAATTTGACAATATATCAAAAGGGAAGTATGTGGGTATCTTTGGTCACCACTTAGATCAAGAATTACACGGTAAAATTTATATCAATGCTGGTCTTGATACGCGATACAAAGCGCTTATTCAATTAGTAAATGGACAAGAATTAAATTTTGTAGGGAAAAAATCATTTAAAATCAACCCTGACCTTATTTCTTTTGAGGGTGAAATGGGTAGTTTTACTATAGACTTTACTCATTTTAGAAAACCAAAGGTAACGAATGTGTTTATCAAGGATACAGATACGGAAGCCTACATTGTATTAGCTAAGAGCACAAGAGGAGGAGATCCTTTTGTGCTTTTAGGTTCGTATGTAGATTCAAGTGATCCTGCATTTTTCGGAAATTGGGATCTTATGACAAGCCAAGTGACAACTCAAGCAACTCCTTTTACTACAACTTTATCCGGGCTTTCTGTTTCTGGTACTGTTGTTACACAGGAAATTGTAGCATTGACTATAAGTCATACGGCATCTATGACCCCTTTTACTAGTAATAGCCCAGACGACTTTGACACAAATACTGCTATTGCTTGTGCACCTGTAGGAGTAATGATACCTACTACCGAACCAGTAATTATGGATATTTTTGTAACTACACCTTTTCCTCTAGGAGATGTTGGGGATGCTATAAGTGCAGGAGGTCAGACCTCAATGATCAATGGTGTTGAAGCTACATGGAGTTTAAATTATACTACAGAGATAAACAATCCGCTTGGTCCTAATCTTCCTGAAACGTATGTTGCAGATGATTGTAATACAATATTGTCAGGTACTTGGTCTTGGAATGGAAGATCTGGAACTACAACAGTATTTTAATTAAATAAGAATAACAGCCCTCATTTTTTTTATAACATTTTGGCAACAGAAATTTAAAGAAAGGGGATAAGAGTTTTGGATATTTTAGATTAAGAAGATTCTAATTAAAAGGCAAACAGGTTTTTAAATTGGTTTGAGGACACATTTTCCTAACGTTTATATTGTAAGTCAATTTCTTTTGAACACTTAAGGGTCTGTACATTAATTGTTTGGAATATCAAAAAAAAAGCGCCTTTCTGTTAAGAAAGGCGCTTTACTATTTAATAAGAGAAGAATATTAACTAGTCTCTTTTTCTATCATCTCTTCTTGGTGGACGACGATCACTACTGCTACGTTCTCTTGGAGCAGGTGCTACATATCCTTCTGGCTTTTCCATTAAGGCCTTACGAGATACTTTCTCTTTTCTAGTACGTTTGTCAAGACCAAAGTACTTCACATCAAACACATCACCCATTTTTACAACATCGCT
>JBNMOX010000139.1:0-5140 GCA_051275835.1 Patiriisocius sp. | reverse complement strand
GTGCTGGATCTAGCAAATCGTTTACATTTTTTACAGGGCTAAACGTAAGCGAAGGTACTTCTACAAAAATGGTGTTCCAATGTTCCATAGCGCCATTCCACAACCCTGGAGCTTCTAAGGCTTTTATTGGCATACCATCAATAGACTTGTTCGTAATAAAACAAGCCAAAGGATTTATAAAATGATTAAGATTGTATTTCTCTCCTATGTAATTTCGAGTACCACAGACCAAATCTACTGGATTAAAATGAGTAGCGTCTTTAATAATAGCAGCCTGCCTTGAATCAGACTTATCTATTTGAGAGAGCTCAACAATTTGCAAGGATAGTTGACCCTCTGCATTTTTCACCCAAAAAGGACCACCGCCAGGTGCACCTGTGTTTTTCACAACACCACAAACCCGAATAGGTCTATTTAAAATTTCGGCAATGCCCGCTTTGGTTTCTGGAATATCTTTAATATGTAACTCTTTCCATAAAAAAGTTTTCATTTCGCTTAGTTTCCCATCCGTTACTTCTTGTTTTACTATAGCATCAAGATACCCAAATATTTTATGTTGTAATTGTAACATTCTACCTGCCAACATTTTTTTGCTAGCAGCAACATCTCGTATGTGTTCTTCTACCGTAACATTATCTATGTTTTTAATAAAAATAATATCAGCATCTACGTCATTAAGGTTTTTAATAAGAGCTCCATGTCCAGAGGGTCTAAAAACTAAATTACCATCTTCCGTTTTAAAAGGTTTATTTTCTAAATCTACGGCAATCGTATCTGTACTAGCGTCCTGAAAAGAATACGAAATTCTTACCTCTATTTTTGTCTTGGCAATAATTCTTTTTTTAACCTTTTCAAACGCTTTTTTAAAGAGAGTAAGATGGTTTGGAGAAAACGTAAAATGTAAATGCGCTACTCCATCTACTGCTGCATATTGGGTTGCCTCATATAACTGTTCTTCAAAAGCAGTTCTAGTATACTTTGCATATTTATGAAACGGTATGAGCCCCTTGGGTAATGACCCATAATTAAGTCCGTTTTTATCTAATAATAAGGACACAAAAGTATGCATTCGAATCCCTTTATCAGATTGCTTATAGTCGGGATATTGTTTTCTAATTTCTTTTCGGACGGCACGTGTAAATGGAAAGTATTTAATGTGATCAAAAAATGTTTTCAACGGATCTAAACCATTTAATTTGATATAACTAGAGAGTACCTCTTCTTCTGGATGATACGCGTCCAAGAAGGCATACAGAAACTGAAACATCCGCGTAGCTGCACCACTGGCGGGTACAAATTTTACAATATCTTTTTGTTCCTTTACGTTATCATAATATTCAGTAAGTTCCTTCTGTTTAGCTATATCACAAACTTCAATACCATTGCCTACGCTAGCGGCCCTCACAACTTGGGTGTGGGCTACCCCATTTTCAAAAGCTCTAAGCTGTTGCTTTATACTATCTTCCTCTAAACCATGTGCAATAATATAGTCGATATCTTGGGATGTAAACATGTATTACTTTTGCTTTATTAGTGTATTTATGATGTTAATAGCATTGGTTAAACGGTCTAATTTTGATCCTTGTAAAACGGTATAAGGAAGTTCGTTTTGAATTAATTCAGTCTCAAAAATACGAAACATTTCTTCTCTGTCATCAGGTCTATCCCGCAAATTATCGTTAACCCAAGGAATATCAATTCCTGTAAGAAAATAATGATCGTAGTGATCTTCTAAAGCAGAGTTCGCTATTTCTGAAGGACACCATCCCTTATAATAATATTCACAATACACTTTGATTTCAAGCAAATTAGTGTCTAGAAAAAGTACTGTGTCAACAAGTTTTGAAATAGCATTTTCATTCACCATTTGCCCTACTACAATAGGGAGTACGTCTTTTTTTTCTATTCTTTTATGAGTGGTTTCCCACTTATGTTCCAAATAAGTTCGCATATATTCTGGCACCCATTGGGTATCAAAATGTGCTGCCAATTGTTTTGCTAAGGTAGTTTTCCCTGTAGATTCAGGACCAAACAAAACTATTTTTAAGCAACGACTAGCGGCTTGTTTAAGTGTTTTTTCCATGCGAAATAGCCATATATAGCTATAATTGTTAATACAAAGTAAAGTATACTACTAAAAGTGAGCCCCTTATAAAAATACAAAGGTACCGTAATGATATCCCCAATAATCCAATAGATCCAGTTTTCAATTTTGCGTTTGGCCATCAACCACATACCTACAAAAAAGATAGCCGTTGTTAGTGTGTCAAGATAGGATGTCCAATGATTAAATTTATCAAATGCAGTATAGACTAAAAACACAAAAATAAATGTAGCTATAAAAATAGTTGCAGAGATCAAGTGTTCTTTAGGAGTTGTCTTACTAATTGGTGTTACTGTCGAATCATCAACCTTACGTGTCCAGATATACCAGCCATATACGCTCATTATAAAATAATAGACGTTAATCATCATATCACCCAACAAGCCCCATTTTAATAATAAATACGCAAAAATAGCTGTGCAAATCATTCCCGTAGGAAACACCAATACATTGTTTTTTTTAGAATACAGTACAGAGGCAATTGTAAATAATGCAGCTAGCAATTCTAAGACAATATCTAGTGTATCATATTCCGCATATTGTGAAAAAAGAAAATCAAAAATTTGGTTCATAATCGCTTCTATCCGATTTTACAATTTTAATATATAATAAACCACTTTCAACAGCCTCTAGCGCAAGTTTCATTTCTTTTTGTAGTAAAGACATCACCACATCATACTCACCATATACTTGAGTACTCAAAGGATTTTCTAATACCATTAAGCCAGAGGCTCTTAGCTTTTTAATAAAATTTATGATCGCTGGTTCATAACTATCCTGTAATGGTGTAAGTGTAAGTTCTACTGAAATATGCATGACTTTGTGATTGATTTTGTAAAGATACTATTTTGGTCTTGAGCCTACAGCGGAATGAATTCAAAAAATGCTTAGTTTTCCTCAAACACAGTACCCATTACAATCATATTGGCCCCTGCATCATAAGCCGCCTCTTTTTGTACTTGGGTTTTTATCCCTCCTCCAACAATGATTGGAATTTCAACCATTTGCTTCACCGCTTTTATAATGGCTGGCTGTACGGGTACACTTGCACCACTTCCTGCCTCGAGATAGATTAATTTAGCCCCCATTAACTGTCCTGCTAATGCCGTGTGTACAATTTTCTCAATATTATTTTGAGACATGGGCTTTGTCTGGGTTACTCTAGCTACTGCAGATTCCTGCCCTCCATCCAGTAGTAAATAACTTGTAGGTATTACTTCTAGCGTAGCTGTTTTCAAAGAGGCTGCAGCACGAACTTGTTGCCCTACCAGATACGCTGGATTATCACCAGAGAGTAAAGACAAAAATAATAAGGCATCTGCCTTTTCTGTTATTTGACTCGCTGCTCCCGGAAAGATAAATACTGGCAAATCACTGACTGTTTTCAAGGCTATAACAACCCGCTCTGTTAAAGTGTCTGGAACCGTACTTCCCCCCACAAATAAATGCGTAGTCTCTGTGGGTATTTTACTTAAAAAACTTGCAGCAGTTAAAGGATCAAACTTTTCTGGATCAATTAAAATGGCCAAGAGTTTGCATTCTTGGGTTATAGCGTTAACAAGATGTTGATAGTAGAAAGTACTCCTCATGGGACACAAAGATCAAAAAAGAATCGCATACACCAAGGTGAATTCTTCAAATTCTTGAAAGTACACATCGTAGGTTTCTCTTCTGTTGTCTATATGTACAGTAGCAGAAGTAGCAATATCATCTAATCTAAAATCTTCTACATAAATATGTTCTAAAAAACTCACGCCAGGATGCGCAAAACTCTTATACAAAGATTCTTTAGCTCCCCAAACAATAGTAAGTTTACGCATTATAGCATCATCATTGGCTAAGGTTCTGTACTCTTCTAACGGAGTAAACTTATGGGCAATCCTTAAAATTTTAGAGCGCTGCTTTTCAATATCAATTCCAACTTCTACATCGCTAATAATAATAGCTGCAAAAGTGTAAGAGTGCGTTATAGAAATGTGTTTTCCATCGCTTAGATGAGGCTTCCCGTTTTCATCATAAAACAAATCATGGTCTGTATATCCTAACTTTGCTAACAAATGTCTCACACTCATAAAACCTCGACGATGCAAATCACTTTTCATACCATCAACCCGCTTTTGACAATGATCTGTTAAAGAAATCCCTTCGCACAAGACATCAAAAGGCTCTTCTATCTTCCAAATCAGCAGATTAGTGTTTTCGTCAAATGTTATTGTTTTGTAAAGAGGCATTATAATTTGAATGGTTTTATGTACTTTTGCAGTCCGAAATTTTAATAATATAACGCGAATTCAGCATATTAAAATTTCAGAAGAAATACTATTACAAAGTAGTAAATATATTAATAAGTTCTCTGCCTTCGCGGAGATAAAAAATTGCATTTTTTATGTCAACAAACACAGTACCTTACACACCAAACAAAGTAAAAGATATTTCCCTTGCAGCATGGGGACGTAAAGAGATTGAGCTAGCCGAAGCAGAAATGCCAGGTTTGATGTCTCTACGTGAAGAATACAAAGATGAGCAACCATTAAAAGATGCTCGTATTGCAGGATGTCTTCACATGACAATACAAACTGCTGTTTTAATTGAAACACTACAAGCTCTTGGAGCCGAAGTTACTTGGAGTTCTTGTAACATTTTCTCAACACAAGATCAAGCTGCTGCTGCAATTGCCGCTGCTGGAACTCCAGTATATGCATGGAAAGGAATGAATGAAGAAGAATTTGAGTGGTGTATTGAGCAAACACTTTTCTTTGGAGAAGATCGTAAGCCATTAAACATGATTCTTGATGATGGTGGTGACTTAACGAACATGGTTTTAGATAAATACCCAGAACTTGCCGCAGGAATTAACGGGTTATCTGAAGAAACGACAACAGGGGTTCACCGTTTATACGAACGTGTAAAAAATGGAACATTACCTATGCCAGCTATCAACATTAATGATAGTGTGACAAAATCAAAATTTGATAACAAATACGGGTGTCGTGAAAGTGCCGTGGATGCAATACGTCGTGCTACGGATATCATGCT